>JBDSZO010000182.1:0-23147 GCA_039925105.1 Terrimesophilobacter sp.
CCCACGGCTTTCCCCACCTCGTGCCCTCGGCGAACGGCGTGAATGTCGCCTGCCGGGCCACAGAGAATTCGACGGGTTCCCCGGGAACCTCCCAGGCCGAAATGACCAACGGCGTCGTATTGCTGTACACGGCAGGAAGGATCCGCTCATCGAAAAATCGGGCAATCCGCGCTTCACTCAGCGCTCTATTTTCCTGCATGCTGGCTCCTTCTACCCACACTCGTGAACGGCAACTGTGCCGAGTCGTCAACGCTTCTCGTCATCCCTTGACTGCCCCAGCTAGTGCAAAAGATCCGCCTATTCCCCGGGACACCACAACGTAGAGCACCATCACCGGCACGGCGTAGAGAAGCGAGAACGCGGCAAGCTGCCCGTAGGCGATCGACCCGTACTGCCCGAAAAATGTATAGATGCTGATCGCCGCAGGCTGCTTGCTCGGCGAGAGCAACAGGATGAACGGTACGAAGAAGTTGCCCCAAGCCTGGAAGAAGACAAAGATCGCGACCACGGCGATTCCCGGACGCATGAGCGGGACCACTATCGAACGCAACGCACGCATCGCTGATGCGCCATCCATCCACGCGGCTTCTTCGAGGCTTATCGGAACCGAGTCCATGAAGTTTTTGGTCATAAAGATCGCGATCGGCAACGCTGACGCCGCCATGAACAGGATTGTTCCCGTCACAGAGTCCAGCAGGTTCATTTGCACAAACAGCAAGTAGACCGGCACCATGATCGCGGTGATCGGCAGGCTGGTACCAAAGAGAACCGTGTACATGAACGGTTTGTTGAACCGTGATTCGTATCGAGACAGCGGATAGGCCGCAAGCAGCGCAGCGATGATTGTTACCCCAGCCGTTCCGACGGAGATGATCAAGCTGTTGAGCATCGGAATAAATGTCAATTCTGGCGTCAACACTGCAGTGAAGTTGTCGAGGGTCAGCGACGTCGGAATCTGAGTTCTGTAGGTGGCGTGCGGGTCAAAGGCCGCAAAGACGAGCCAGACAAGTGGGAGCAGAAAGCTCACCCCAACAACCACAAGTGCGGCGTTGGCGAGGATGGCGGACATCCTGCGGCGTGGCGATGCGAGCGAAAGTTTGCCGGGCTTCCGCTTCACGGTTTTTGGACCAACGGTGGTGGTCATTCACTCAGTCCTTTTCCGGACGCGCGGCCCGAATGTAGATGACAGAGAACACGGCGCCGATCAACAACAGCACAGTCGCAATCGCGGTTCCGTAACCAATGTTGCTAAAACGGAATGCCTCCTTGTAGGCCATGATCGGAAGGGTCGTGCTGTCGTTGCCCGGTCCTCCTGCAGTCATCACGTAAATGAGCGTGAACACCGACAGCGTCTGCAGCGTGATGAGCATGAGGTTCGTCGTGATCGTGTTCTTGATCATCGGGATCGTCACATAGGTCAAACGCTTGACGCCGCCGGCACCATCAATCATCGCTGCCTCTGAAATCTCAGGCGGAACATCGTTGAGGGCTGCCTGATAAACGAGAAGCGAGAACGCAGTGCCCCTCCAAAGGTTGGCCAGAATAATCGCCAACATGGGGAAACTGTAGAGCCAGTTGGGGCCGGTCATCCCGAATCCGGCGAGAATCTGGTTGAGGGTGCCGTCTTTGCTGAAGTACGCGTAACAGACGAACGCTGCGACGATCTCTGGCAAAATCCACGCCGCGACAACGAACGAACTCACCAGAGTTGCCAGCCGCTTATTTGCGCGGGTCACGACAAGGGCAATACCGAGTCCCAGTAGATTCTGCGAAATCACCGCCGACGCGAGGGTGAACACCACTGTCAGCCACAGCGACAGGGGGAATACCGGATCGTTCCAGAGCTTGACATAGTTGTCCAGCCCGATGAAGGAGCTGTGCGCGGCATTCGGTCCCGTGAGGGCGGCATTGGTGAGGGATCCGTAAAACGACCAGACGATTGGTCCGGCCAGAAATATCACCATGATGATAATGGCCGGCACGAGCGGGATCATCCGCACCAGGCGAACGATTGCCTTCCCCAGGGTGCGGCCGTCAGAACCCTGACGGCCAGGTCGTTGCCGATTCCGGACAGCCGGAGTCGGCGAGAGCACATTTGCAGTCACGTGTTTTGTTCCTGTTCTGTGCCTCGCCGACCTTCCGACTGTTTGACTACGTTACTTCTTGATCACCTTGTCAGCGCCCGCGATTTCGGTGACCGCCTTGTCGTAGGCAGCCGCCGCTTCCGCTGGCGACATCTTGCCGGTAATAACCGCTTCAGACGCCTTCTGCACCTCAACGGAGATCTGGTTGTAGATACTCGTTGCCGGGCGGAAGTGGGTGAAGGCGACCATGTCAGTCACTGCCTTCACGAACGGGTTCGCCGCGGTGTAGCTCGGGTCTGCCGCGACATCCTTGCGCACGGCGATCTGGGCGTTCGCGTTGTCGTACTCCAGTGCGTTCTTGAAACTCAGCGCCTCCGCCATGAAGTCGAAAGCCAGCTGCGGGTTTGCACTCTTCGCGCCAACCGCGAGAGTCCACCCCCCTGACATGCTGACTCCGCCGGGTGCCTGACCGTTCTGGGTCGGGAACGCCGTCGCCCCCATGTCGGTCGCGTAATCCGCCCACTCGAATGATCCACCCTTGACCCAGAAGGACGGCGTGTACGAGCCCTCAATGGTGCCACCGAGCTTCGCCTTCGGGAACAAGGTGCCGAAAACCTCTTTCCAGATATTCGGATCAAGTGCCTGTGCCGGAGTCAAGGCGAGTTTCTGGTCGTACAGCGTCTTGAGGAAGTTCAACGAATCGACGAAACCCTTCGAGCCGACAACCCACTTGGACGAGCCGGAGTCATACAGGGCGTCCTTGCCAAGGTCAGTTCCGTAAAGCAACTCATAGAAACCCTGCATGTTCGAGCCTTCGCCAGTTCCCGTGCCCGCGTAGATGTTGAACGGTACGACGCCAGGCTGCGTTGCTTTGATCTTCTGAGCAGCGTCGAGAATGTCCTGCCAGCTATTCGGCGCCCACGGTACGTCAACACCTGCCTTGGTGAGGACTTTATTGTTGTACCAAATTGCCCGCGTGTCAGTGCCGAGGGAGATCGAGTAGATCTTGCCGTCATCGCCCTGACCCGCCTGCTTGGCTGCATCGGTGAACTGGGACCAGTCATCCCATTTGCCAACGTAATCGTCGAGAGCAAGCAGGTATCCGGCATCGGCATCCGACCGCACGTTTGAGGTGTCTTCATAGAACACGTCAGGGGCGGTCTCAGCCGAACGGTGGGACAAAGCCAGCTTGGTCTTGTAGTCGTCGTCGGTTGCAGCGATCGGCTCCAGCTTGACTGTTACACCCGGATGAGCCTTCTCGAAGACAGGCTTCACATTGTTGAACAATGTGTCGAGTGCGGTGAACGCGTCAGTCTTGATGTAGGAGATCTTGATGGTCTTTTCGGACGAATCCGCGGGAGTTGATGTGCATGCGGTGACGCCGAGGAGGGTCCCTACGGCAATCATCGACACAGCGACTGCGGCTCTCTTTTTCATGGTGCTCCTTTGCTCCAGGTTGCTGTTGTCTGCTCGGACACTCCAAGGGCCCACGGCAACTCACGACGCCCTTGGTACTTCCGCCAATAGTACATCGAATAGATATATAGATGTCAATGACAGGTTTCACCTCCCGGTGCGGATCATTGGACCCCATCGGCTCGTGCCGCGTCGGCCCCGGACGGGGCGAACGACATCGCCTCACTTCGCGATGAGAAGTGCTTTCGGGTTGGGTGCAAGAGTGCGATCGAGCACAAGACAGGCCGCCCCCACCGCTGCCACATCCTCCCCGACACCCGACCCGCTGAGAGTGATGTGGTGGATTCTGCGTGCTGCCCTTAGCTCTTCGAGCAGTTCGGGAATCCTCCGCAAATAGTGCTCAGACAATCGCGACCAAAATGGTCCGCCAAAGACCACCCGATCAACGTCCAGCACGTTTGTCACCACAGCGACCGCTCTCGAGAGCCGCACGGCCGAACGTTCGATGATTTCGATCGCGACCACGTTACCGCTCTTGGCCGCGTCGCATAGCTGAGTGAACCGTGCATCAACGGTTGTGGTGTCGTTGCCAACGCGCGAATCGTCAAGCACCCCAAGCTGCTCAGCTTCCTGAACGATCGCTTGCGGCATGCACGTTACGGCGATGCAGCCCCGGAAGCCACAAAAGCAGGGCGGGCCGTTTGGATCCGTCACAATGTGGCCGATCTCCCCCGCATTGTTGGAGGTTCCGCGCACGACCTGATCGTCAACAACCAGCCCAACGCCAATTCCTGTGCCCAAATAAAAGAACACAAAACTGCCAGTACCGTTCGACCCGCCAGCCCACATCTCAGCGATGGCGGCCGCTGTCACATCCTTGTCCAAGATCGCCGTCAGCCCGGTGGCGTCAGCCAACGCATCCCTGAGTGGTACCCGGTGCCACCCGGTGAGGTGTGGTGGGTCGACAACTGTACCGCGGACGCTGTCAATGGGACCAGGTGCAGCAATGCCGACGCCGGCGATGCGCTCGCGATCCACCCCAGACGCCGCAATCAACTTGGCGAGCTCGCGAACAATCTTGTCGATGATTTTTGCCGGATCGGTGACAGTCGGAGTCGGCTTGCGTGACCGCTTGACAACGGCGCCGGTCAAGTCGAGCATGACGAAAGTCATGACTGTCGGGTCGAGGTGTACCCCGAGGGCGTATCGGCCCTCCGGATTGACGACGAGCATTGTGCGTGGCTTGCCCGGCCCAGTGCTCTCTTTGCCCGCTTCGCGAATGAAATCCCCATCGAGGAGCCGTCGGCAGATGTTGGAGATGGTCTGTGCGGACAGTCCGGTCGCGCGCACCAACTGCACTCGGCTGAGGCCTTGTGGCGCACGTCGGATGGCATCCAGAATCACCGACTGGTTGAAATCACCCATAGCGGGCAGATTTGTCCCCCGTCGGGACACTGAGCTCGCTTGCTCCGTCATGGCATCCTTCGGCATTGACTCTCTTCGAGAACACTAGTCGGGTGTCAGCATGGTTCTACATTCCTGCAGACCACTGAAGCGGGTTCAACCTGTCACTCGCGTCAGGGAGACTGCAACGAACCTAACTCGTGAGAGCGAATGGCGGCGTCATAGATCCGATGGGTGAAAGCAGCCTCTGACGGCAACGCACAACCAAACCGGTCGGCGAGCAGTCCCTCGCGCTCGGCAAGATAGCTCGCCCACATTTGCAAAATCGAGTCCGAGAATCCAAATTCGAAAATGGCGCCAGTGACCGTCGGCCACACTGATTGACTCCCCGCCTGGACGCGCTGCCAGACTTGCTCCGTGCCAATTCCCGGCACCTCTGCTTTCGTGAACACTTCGAGAGTCTTGGGGTTTCGCGTGGAAAAGCGCACACCACCCTCCATGCCGACCGCCTCAAACTCCCAAGTATTCTTCTGACCGGGATCGATACGTTTCATCTCGAGCGTCAACGGGAACTCGACGCTGTCGTGACGGGCCAAGGCGTGGAGTACGGCGTTGTCCCAGGTGTCACACTCCTGGGGGCTGCCGTCGGCGCCCGGACGCATCGTGACAATGTTCTGCAAAACCGCGTAGAGCTTTTCTGGCTGCCAACCGAGTCGCAGGGGTACGTGCAGCGCATGCAGACCAAGATCGTTCATCACTCCGGCCTCGCCGCAGAATCGATTCTGACGCTTCCAGTTCAGCGGCTTGGTCGTGTCAAGATCGCTCGAGTGAAGGAACGAATTTTTGGCTTCAATGATGCGCCCGAGTGCTCCGGCTGCTATGTAATTGATGGCCATCTGGGCACCGGGATAGAACGCCATCTCGCTCGAGCATCGGACGAAACTTGATGGGTTCGCCTCGATGGCCGCAATAATCGCGTCTGCTGCCGAACGATTGATACCGAACGGCTTCTCGGCGAGCACGCTCTTTCCTGCGTTGATCGCGTCGACGTAGAGCTGCTCGTGCAGGTCATGCCGAACCGCGATGTACAGCACATCGATCGAGTCGTCCGCGAGCATGTCGTGATAATCGGTGACCTTGCTGCTGACCGTATCGATCTCGTCAAACCATTCAAGAGCGCTCGGGTTAATGTCGCAGACCGCAGTCAGTCTCGGACGAACCGGGTGATCGATAAGTGCTGGCCAGCGCTGAACAGCTGCGGCGACCTCTCGCCCCATGAGTCCGCCGCCGATGATCCCGACGTTGACAACCTTGGCGCTCACTTATCTCCCCCGTTCACCAGTGCGAGTGCTTCGTCGACGCCGGCATTCTCGTGAAGCACCGCCAAGAGCGCGCGAGTAATCCCTGACGGATTCTGGTGCTGCACGACGTTGCGGCCGTAGACGATTCCTGAAGCACCCTGCTCAAGAACCGCAACAGTCCGCTCCAACAGAGTTCTGTCGTCCACGCGTCCACCCCCGCGCACAAGCACGGGAACATCTCCAGCAACCTCAACGACCAGGTGGTAGTCCTCGACGTTGTCAGTCGGGTCTGCCTTTATCAGGTCGGCACCCAACTCGCGAGCCTGGCGCACGAGCGTGCGAATTTTGTCGGTGTCTCCGTCAACCATGTACCCCCCGGCAACCGAATTGTCCTGCATGACGAGCGGCTCGACCATGAGCGGCATGCCGTACCTTGTGGCCTCAACCCTGAGCGCCATGATCGACCGGATGCAGGCCTCACGTATCTCGGGTCGCCCGGGAAGCTGGATGAGATTTGCGCACACGGCGACAGCATCCAACCGCACCGCCTCCTCTATCGCGTTGGGCACGTGGTGGCTGAACAGGTGGGAATCGAGCGGATTGCCATACACATTGGCGATGTCCGCTCTCAGGACAAGAGCGGGCTTCAACTTTCCCGGGATCGACTGCAGCAGTCTCGCCTGACCCAGTGTCAGCTGCACGGCGTCGGGATTGGCAGCGACGAGGGTCGCGATGACTGCCGCCATGTCCTCGATGCCGTTCAGGAAGCTGGCTTCCCCGAAGAAGCCGTGGTCCACTGCGACGTCGAGGACTCTCCCCGAGGCGGCGTTGAACAGACGATTCAGACGATATTGAGACACTGCGCCGCAGCTCCTTCGCGAATGGTTCCAGAATCCAGCAAAAAAACTGCCGCTGGATTGTCACTGCTCATCAGGCTATCGTTACCGAGACAACGTTGTCCAGACGTGAACAGTGGAGCACAAGAAGATGACGAGGATTGAGAGCCACGATGGGTGAACAGCGAGACATCGTGCTGGCAGGACACGTCTGCATCGATATCACGACCCACCTCTCGGACTTATCCGGCATCCAGCCCGGTGCGCTGGTCGAGGTAGGTAGAGCAGATTGGTCGCTCGGCGGAGCCATCTCGAACACCGGCGAAGCGTTGAGGGGACTCGGCATTCCCATCCGCATTGCCGGCGCAATCGCCGACGATGAACTCGGCGAAACAATCAGAAGCAGTCTCCAGACGAGCGGCGTGCCGCTCACCGGACTCCAAACCTCCGCTGCAGCCGGCACCTCGTACAGCATCGTCCTTCAGGGCGATGGAACAGATCGCACCTTCCTTCACTACCCAGGAGCCAACGCGTTCTTCGATCCACTCGCCGTCGACGTGACGGCAGCGAGCATTGTGCACTTCGGGTACCCGTCACTCATGGCAGGCATGGTTGAAAACTCCGGTGAGCCCATTCGCGCACTGCTGGAACGCGCCCACGCGGCCGGAGCAACCACCTCGATTGACCTCGCTGTAGTTGACCCAAAATCCAGCATCGCCGCGCTCGACTGGGCACAGATCTTCAGGCATGTGCTCGCTGAGGTTGACATTGCAAGCCCGAGTCTTGACGACATCACCTCGGCGCTGGGAATCGATGAGCCGTTCTCTGTTGAACTGGTGGAACGGTTGGCCGCATCATTTATCGATCAGGGCGTTGCCGTTGTCGCACTGTCCGCTGGCACGCACGGGGTTTTCCTGAAAACCGCGGGGGCAGAACGGTTGACCCGTGGAGGGGCAATTCTTGCTGGACTGGCAGAGAAGTGGGCCGCTGTAGAGTTCTGGCAACCACCACAGCCGGTCGAAAACTGGTCGTCAACTAACGGTGCTGGCGATGCCCTCACCGCCGGACTTCTGTTCTCACTCTGGTCAGGTCTCGGCCCACGAGCGGCCGCCAGAACTGCCGTAGCGAGTGCCACACTTCGCATGAGCAGGGAAATAGTCTCAAGAGAAGCCCTCGAGCGCATCATCAACTCACCATACGGCACCACCGAGAGCTCACCGCAGGAAGACGCCTGACATGCTCACACCACTGTCCTTGACAGCACACCAGCCGCCGGACCGGTTCTACCTGGGCGGCGAGAAAATCGCTGCGTTTCGCGGCACTCCGTCCGATGACGAGACCGCCCGGGGCGCACGCGTGCCGGAAGATTGGGTCGCCTCGGTGACCTGCGTCGCTGGCGAATCCCAACTGGGACTCACCGTGCTACTCGACGGCCGCACGCTGGCCGACGCCATTGCTGGCGACCCTCAAGCGTGGCTAGGCCCAGACCATGTGAACAGTTTCGGTTCCGACACCAAACTGTTGGTCAAACTTCTCGATGCCGGCCAGCGCCTTCCCGTGCACGCGCACCCGGATACCGCATTTGCGCGCACCCACCTTGGCAGAACGCACGGCAAAGCAGAGGCCTGGTGCATTCTTCACGGTGGGATCGTTCATCTTGGCCTCAAAGCCGACCTGGACCAGGAGACCCTCGCCCACCTCGTCGAAACTCAGGACGTCGCCACGATGCTTCCGCTGCTCCACGAAGTGCCCGTCGTTGCGGGCGACACCGTATTCGTGCCTGCGGGAACCCTCCACGCAATCGGTGAGGGCATCTTCCTTGCGGAGCTTCAGGAGCCAGAAGACCTCTCCATCCTGCTGGAGTGGCGAGGCTTCGAGCTCGACGGCGCGGCCGACGGTCACCTGGGTCTTGGATTCGACGTTGCACTCGATGCCATCGATAGACGCGGTCGGTCGCGCGCAGAAATCGACTCCCTCATCACCGCATACGGCACCGGGGATTCAATCCTCGCTCACGATGCAGACGAGTTCTTTCGACTTGGCCGCACTGTTGTCACCGGGACGACAGAACTCGATCCAGGGTTCGCCGTGTTGATCGTGACCGACGGCAGCGTCCAACTGCGCAGCGCTGGCGGGTACAGCGAACAGCTCGCCACTGGGGCGACGGTGGTGGTGCCGTTTGCGGCAGGACCGCTTCACTTCAGCGGTCAGGCGGAGATCCTTGTGGCTCGGCCACCCATCCCAACGTTTACCGGCGCGGAACACACTTCGCCTGCCGTCCGTAGCCAGCAGCCGACAGCACAATGAGCACGAACAGAGCGGTGGTGGCCGGCGAACTGCTGCGCTCAGGGCAGGTCACTCGACTCGACGCACTCGCCGAGGTCCGGGACTCGGTCGACACCGACGGATCGCGCGTGATCGACGTTCGCCTCGCCGGCGGGCTCAGCTTCGAAGTGCTTCCGCAGCGAGGCCTGGACATTGGCTCCGTCTGGCACCTCGGCTCGCCCGTGTCCTGGCGCTCCGCCCTTCCCATCGCTGACAATAACGACACAAATCCCAGCTCAGGATTCCTCTCCCGCTTCACAGGCGGGATGCTCGTGACGTGTGGACTGGAGAACATCGGTGCAGCACGCGACGGGCGGCCAATGCACGGCAGCCACCATCGAACGCCTGCGGCCGACGTACGGTGCGAGCGCGAGTTGGACGGTGACGACATTGTCGTGACAGTCTCCGGGCTCATCGGAAGCATGGAACTGTTCGGGCGTCGCGTAACAATGGAGCGGCGCATTGTGTCGCGCACTGGTACGCCACGACTCGACGTCCTTGACCGCATCCGGAACGAGGGTTACCAGCCCGCTCCAGTGGCGTTGCTCTATCACGTGAACTTTGGTGCGCCATTCCTCGACGAGGGCACGAGCATTGAGGTCGACACTGCAGAACTCGACACAGCCGCGGCCGGTGCAAGCGAAGTTCGGCCACAGTTTGAAAGCGTCGACGTGTCTCACGCCCGCAGCTTTCCAGCCCCAGTCGAAATTCTCGCCGAGTCTGTGTTCGATTACGTGTCGCCCAGCGGGCGCGCCACTGTGATCCCTCGGCACGGTGGCCGCGCAATCATCGAGTGGGATGTCGCAAACCTTCCGCGCCTGTTCCAGTGGGTATGGCCAGCTAAGGGCGGCTGGGCACTCGGGATCGAGCCGAGCAATTCGCCGCTCATTGGGGATGGGCGGGAGCTGATGCACGCGGGCGCACCGCTTCTGGAGCCGGGGAGCACCATTGAGACCGGATTCAGCCTCACGCTTGTGGGCAACGACGACACCACAGGAGCACAGCAGTGAAAGGCGCAGCAGCCGAGAACGCTTCAGTCAAAGACACAACCGAAATGACTAACCAGGATCCGCACGTTGACGAAGCACTGCAGCGACTCGAAGCCGCCTCGCTCAAGACAGAATCTGGTTGGCACGCACACGGCTGGATTTCGCGGGCCTACGACGGCACAGAGACCCCCGCGACCATGAACATCGAAACCTATCACTTGAGACAGGTCGGTGTGTTTGAGGCGTTCAAGGTTGAGGCTGACCTCGGCGTTGAACTCGACCTCGAACTCGACCTGCCAGAGACAATCAACGGAGTGTCGATTGTTGGTGAAGCCCTTCAGCTGACCATAAACTCGCTGCGCCCGATCGACATTCTGGTTGATGGCGTTCGCGTTTTCGGTGATGCGGTGCCCGTCGTCGCATCCGGGCCAGCGCTCATCGATGTTGTTCCGAGCATTACCGCCGGCCACAATGGGCGGCTCACGCTGCGCGTGTTGCCTACCCCCGTGGCTCTCGACGGTGACTGGGGACGCACCGGTGTGACAATCCAGTTCACGACGGCCCGTCTTCGCGAACGCTGGCACCTGCTCGATCTCGCGCTGGCGAGGCTCGAGCTTGCGAACGAGTTCGCGCACAGCCACGAAGAGCGCACTGCGGTTCGCGCGTTCGCGAGCGCAGTCCCGAATAAGATCTCCGCAACGTCGACCGACGAGCTTGCCCGACTGCTTGCTGGAAGAAACATTCTCGAGTCTCTCGCGTGGCTCGATGCCGCGCTCGCCACGTTCCGCATCCACTGCATCGGCCACTCCCACATCGATCTGGCCTGGCTATGGACCTACGACGACACCAGAGAGGTGATCTTCCGCGACATGCGCAGTGTTGTCGAGCTGTTCTCCGACTACCCCGAGTTCCGTTTCACGCACTCACAAGCTCGCGGGTACGCGGAGGTCGAGGCATCACACCCTGAGCTCTTCGCGCAGCTGACCGAGCTGATCGAACAGGGCCGCCTTGAGCCAGCAACGATGCAGTGGGTCGAATCAGACATCAACATCCCGAGCGGAATGGCCCAGACCAGACAACTCATTGAAGGGGTGGAGTACTCGCGCGACAAGCTGGGGGTCTCACCAAAAGTGTTCCTCGCCCCAGACACGTTCGGACAGAGCGGCAATTTGCCCCAGTTGGCACGGGATGCCGGGGCAGAGGTGTACTACCATCACCGCGCGAACCCCGGTTTCGCAGACTCCGGGAGCCACTGGCAAGCGTATTGGTGGGAGGGTGACGACGGAACACGCGTCCTCGCGGTCGGAACCGCAATCTATCTCGGTCCGGTCACCGCATCCCGTCTCGCACGGGACCTGATCACTCTCGGTGTCGGAAACGGCGTCACCGAGATCTGCTACTTCTACGGGGTTGGCGACCACGGCGGCGGCCCAACTCGCGCAGATCTCGACACGATCCGGGAGCTAGGAACTGCGACGGGATTCCCGGCAGTGCAGTGCTCAACGGTCATGGACTACGTCACGGCCCTTCTCGCAACAAAGCCCGACTTGCCGGTTTTTCACGGAGAATCTGACCGAGTCTTTGAAGGCACCTATGTGACAAGGGCCGACGCGAAGCGGATGAACCGGTCGAGCGAGAACACGCTTGTGGAGGCTGAGACACTCGGAGCGCTCGCCGGCATCGATGCGCAAGACGAACTCTCGAAAGCGTGGCGAGGTGTGCTGCACCACCAGTTCCACGACATTCTCGGAGGGTCAGCAGTTGCCGCAGCCTACGCCGATCAGGAGAGGGATGCCGAGCTAGCCGCACGGTGCGCATACGACCTTCGCTCGCGGGCGCTAGCAGTGCTGACGAAGCAGGGCACATCCGACCAGATCGTCGCAACAAACTCCACCGGGGCCACCCGACGAGATCTCGTCACGGTCCCGCGCGCGGCGCTGGATGGCCGCGCCGGCGTCGAGTCATCGGATGGAACGCCCCTCCCGGCGCAGGTGACGCGCAACGGTGACCTCGTGTTCGTTGCCGACCTTGGTGCGTTCGCCTCGGCCCAATTCCGGCTAACCAACACAGGAACTGCCGAGCCGTACCGGATTCAACTCACACCCAGCACACCGAACGGGCACCTCGACATTGAGTCGCCGTTCTTCACCGCGCAGCTGCAACTCGACAGCGGAATCATCACCTCCCTGTTCGACAAGTCCATGAACACGGTGGTCGTTGGCCGCGGGCACCTCAGCCCGGAAAGCATGCGCCAACTTCGCCCAGAGTTAGGATTCGGTGCGCTCGTTCTCACCCACGAGTTGCCTCACCCGATGACCTCGTGGGTTATCGACAATATCGACTCTGAACGCGTTCTCCTGTCTGGTGCATCCACCGAAATCACTGAGCACGGGCCGGTGCGCGTCGTGCTTTCAACGGTGCACCGGTTTGGCAAATCGACGGCGACGGTGCGCACGATTTGCTACGCGGATCTTCCGTGGATCGACTACGAGATAGAACTGGACTGGGCAGAGCACGGCAGTCCGACGCTCGGAGTACCCGGCCTCGCCCTATCGTTCGGTTCACGACTGCCCTCCCCCGAACTCTGGGTTGAAACACCCTTCTCGGCCGCCAAGCGTGAACCGAACGGCTACCTCGGCTCGATGCTGCGATGGGCAGACCTCGGGTCAACCGAGGGTGGGATCGCGGTTGCCAACGACTCAAAATACGGTGTTGACGCACTGGGGCCCCGGATGCGCATCCCCCTCGTGCGAAGCGCATACGACCCAGACCCCCACGGTGAGGCAGACGGCGTTGAGATCATCCGGCTTCGCGTGCTTCCGCACGACGGCTCATGGAAGCAAGCAGGCGTCGTCACGATGGCTGCGGGGCTGAACGCGTCGATTCTGGTTGTTTCCAACGCCCAGCTACCTGCAGACGTCCTCACCGTTCAACCCAGAATTGACTCCGGCAGCGCCGTGATCGCGGGACTCCAGACAGATCCCGCCGGCACCATGCTCCGCCTCTACGAATCCACCGGCGATGCCGGGCAAACCGTTATCGGTGGGCTGACTCCGACGAGCAGGGTATCCGTGTGCGATCTGCTCGGTGAGCCTCGGAACAGTCTCGACACTGACGACCACGGCCGACTAGCGCTACCCCTGCGCGGATTCCAGATCGTCACGCTGCGCTTGGCGCAAGACCAAAAGACCAACTCGTGAGCGCGCACCCCCAACGGCCGACGATGAACGATGTCGCTGCCCACGCACGGGTGAGCCTGAAAACGGTGTCCAGGGTCGTCAACGGAATTGCAACAGTCGCACCCGAATTGACCGAGCGTGTGCAGGCATCCATGAAGCAACTCGGCTATCGACGCAACAATCTCGCGGCGAGCCTACGCGCAGGACATGCCTCACGGACGATAGGACTGATCACCGCTGACCTCTCGAACTCGTTCTACGCGACACTCTCAAGCGCCATTGTGCGTGCGGTGCGCGCTCAAGGCTTTCAGGTGATCATGGCGAGCTCAGAAGAGGACCCCGCCCTTGAGCGCACACTCGCGTTGGAACTGTGCCAGCGTCGCGTGATGGGACTCATCATTGTGCCGACCGACGCGAGCCACGGGTACCTTCGAGAGGAAATCGAACTGGGCATACCGGTTGTTTTTCTCGATCGGCCCGGCGTCGGCATTAGCGCAGATGAAGTGCTCGCCGACAATCGCGGCGGCGCCGAAGCCGCCATCGCGCAACTCGTTAGCGCCGGTCACCGCAGAATAGGGTTTCTCTTCGACTCCCTCGACATCTACACGATGCGTGAACGGCTTGCCGGCGCCCGTGCCGCATTGAAACTCGCCGGTGTCACCATCGATGACGCGCTCGTCGCGACCAACATCCACGCACCGGAGCACGCCGCAGCCGCAATCTCCAACATGCTCGCCCTCGACAACCCGCCCACCGCGGTTCTGTGCGGGAACAACCGAAGCACGGTCGGGGCGGTGGAAGAGATTTGGCGACAGAATGCCGGCATCGAAGTATCAGGATTTGATGATTTTGAGATGTCCCGCCTCCTGCCAAGGACCGTCACGACGGTAAGCAGTGACACTGTTGCACTAGGCACAACAGCAGCAGCACAGCTGATGGCCAGAATCGACGGCGACACCAGCGCACCACGCAGAACACTTCTTCCCACGCACCTGGTGAAGCGCGGAGGCTGGGCTACCGCTGCTCAGGACCGAAGAGAATCGACTTCAACCGAATCTGACTGCACCGAACGCGGAATCTCCAGCCACAAGCCGACCTGATCCTCGTCATCATCCATGTGGCCGAGAGCACTTGCTGCACCGCCATCCGACGAATCCAGCCCCACCACCGTCACAGCGATGTCGGAGTCTCCAGGAACAGTGCGCGCGATCACACGATCGTTGTTCGACATTTTCACCGCGTCAGCGAGCGCGTTGAGAACCCGATCGAGCTCGCCCTCAGGCAGTTCGTCAAGTCCGCCGTCGTCGAGCAACGTGATCGTCGAACCGCGCCGCCGTGCCCTCATGACCTGGTCGCGCACGCGATCATTGAGCAGCATGCGACCCCGGATCTCATCACGAATCGCCCCCTCAAGATAGAGGCACTCCTGGCGTTGCGCATCATTCAAATCACCGTGCGTCGCAACAATCTGGCGGAGCATCGGCAGCGACATGCGGTTCGTCTGGCGCAGTCGGAACTGACGTTCGAACAGGTGGGCTTCCTGTGCGGCCTGCCACTCCGCTGCCTCACGTTCAGCAGCCGCATAGTGTTCAGCATCCCGACCGATCTTCGCCAGCGAGCGCGACAGTACGTGAGAGACAGCGACCCACATAATGCTTCCAACGACACCGAGCGTCGCCAGCGCCGGAAATCCTGCCCAGATTACGGTCTGAACGGCGAGCGCACCGACACCGATCCAGGCCAAAAGGTGCCGTCGCCTGGTCGACGTGATGACCATGAGCGTGCCAACGGCCGCGGGATACCAGGTCGAATAGTCCGAGCCGGTCGAGCCGTTCACGTCAAGCTCACCGGTCACCATGAGCATCACAGCAATGCTGATCACAACATTGAACACTGCCATCCACAACGGCATTCTCCGGCGCTTCGTCGGCCACAAACTCACCAGTGTGGCGAGGGCATACAACACCATTGCCGCAATGTAGATGCCTTTGTTCCTCGGCACTCCGATTGAGAAGGTCGCGAGCAGCAGGTGGTATCCGGAGAACACGGCCGCGAGGGCGACGATGATGTACCGAGGAATCGCAATCACGGCGACACCGCCGAATCCTGCGGTTCGCCCATCGCGGGACGACCGGACATTGCCCCGAAATCGCCATCTGCCACCCCGTCGGCGTCATGCTCGCCGCCCGAAACGGAAGGTGGCGATTCCTGGGCGGGCCAGGTGATGGTGATCACTGTGCCTTCGCCGGCCGCCGAAACAATGTTGACCTGGCCACCCGCATTCGCCACCCGTTCCAGAATCGAAAGGCGAAGGCCCATCCGCTCATTCGAAATTTCGCTCGGATTGAACCCTGTGCCGGTGTCGCCAATCTCAACGATCACACCATTCGAACCAAGTCCGGTGATGGTCAACCACCGGGTCACAGTCTCGCTGTCCCCCGCATGCTGAAGGCTATTCACCATCGCCTGCACGGACGCCGAGTACAGAGCCTCCGCAACCTGAACCGGCATGCTGCCGACACCGATGCCCAGGACATGCACCGCGTAAGGTGCGGAAAGGGTTCGAGTCGCACCTTCTATCCGGTCAGCAAGCTGATTGACGCCCACCATCGATTCGTCATCCGGCGCGGCCTCAGCCACATCCTTCAAGTGCCCAACCGCATTGCCGGCCATAGTGGCAGCCAGTTCCATCCCCTCGGGGGAGTACGCCCGTGCGGCCGACAACAGCGTCGTCAACACGCTGTCGTGCACAATCGAATCGACCTGGACCCGTTCCATCTCGGTTGCGTGTTGCCGCACGGCGTGCGCGTAGCGCGCGAGTGCTGTGGTCTGCGCAGCATCCAGGGCTGCAGAAGCGCCCCGCAACAGGGCGATGATCATCAGCACTGCACCGCCAAGAAGAATCGCATACACCGTGTCCAGTGCCGCAAGGCCCGGGCTTGCTCCGCCGCCAGACGGTGTCAGCCGGATGATCCCGTAGGTAAGCGGTGCAAGCAGAAGGTACCCGGCGGCAACCGCGGTCGAAAAGGCGATCGTTGCCGCCGCTGTGGCAACCGTGCACAGAAACCACAACCACGGTCGAGCCGGTGCGACGATGGCGGCGTCGACCACAGCAAGCGGCCAGGTGGCGAGTGCGAGAACGTACGCGCTGACAACGAAGATATTTGCCTGGCGAACAAACCGCCTGATAATCGAAGCCACAACGGCGAACAACAGTCCGCCGAAAATAGCAATGTTGTAAACCCAGAACCACCCGGTTTGCACTTGTGCGGTTTGTCCAAGCATGACCGGGAAAGTTTGAACACCAAAAAGGAGCCCAAAAAATGCCACCGAGCGGGAGGCGACTGCCTCAATCTGCGCGCGACTCAGCGGACGGCGCGCTGGGCCCATCGGCCGCCTGACGGCCGGATACTCAGTCGTCATCTCCACCATCCGGGTCCATGCCCGGGAGAATGCCATCTTCGACAGCGCGACGTAACAGGTCGACCTTGGTGGGTGCCGGCCTACCGACCTCCACATACTTGACCCGAATGCGGTCGAGATATTCCCTGGCGGTTGCGTAGCCAATACCAAGACGCTCCGCAGCAAGTTTCAGGGGCAAACCAGAGGCGTACAGGTGCAGGATTTCGCGCTCTCGCCTACCCAGTTGTGCTTTCGAGAAATCGCGGTCCGCATCGATTGCGCTCGCCCACTCGAGGTTGTTCAACACGTCACCGCGGGCAACAGTCGCTACCGCCGACATCACGGTTTTGGTGGCCGACGCCTTCGGGATGACCCCCGCAGCACCGGCGGCGAGCGCTTCCCGCACGAGGGCGACACGGTCGGCAATGCTGTGAATGAGGACGGCACATCCGGCGGCCTGCATTGCCTTCACATTCTCGGTGACAGTCGATCCGTCACCCAAGGACAGGTCAAGGACCACCACGTCGCACTCTCGCCCGTTGAGGTTGGCCACGAAGTCTTTGACGGATGCCTCAGCGAGAATGAAGTCGAAACCGGCGTCGATGCAGGCAGCCTTGAGTCCCAACCGTACGGAGTCGTGGTCGTCAACGACACCGACGCGAACGTCGTGGTTCGCCTCGGTCACATCCCGGCCGCTGGCGGCTGTCTGCTGCATCGTTGTGATCCTATTCTCTCCCGTCGCTGAGCCAAGCGTACTGCCACCGCGGGTCTCGACACCCGCTAGAGTCTGCACATGATCTCCCGACTGATCGGTTCGATCGTCGCAGCAGGCGCGATTGCGCTACTACTCGCTGGCTGCACGGGCGGGAGCGGCCCGGAACACATCTCTCAATTCACTATCGACTACACCCTTGAAGCGACCGGGACTGTGCACGTCGTTGAGACCATCGACTACGACTTTGGCGGATCAGACGGCCGGCACGGTATCGATCGTTTCCTGGCGTCACGCTTCGCCGTGCAACCAGATCAGGACCGAGTGTACGAGTACAGCAATGTGAAAGTGTCCAGTCCCACCGGAGCCAGCGACCTATTCTCGACGACCCTCGGCAACGCACTTCAAGTGCGTATTGGGAATGCTCACGCCACCCTCAGCGGTCCGCAACGCTACATCATTAGCTACGACATTGCCGGCGCCGTCAACAGCCCTGGTGAGCTCAGTAGCCCTGAGCTAACCGATGGCAGCAGTTCCAACGAGTTTTACTGGAATGCGACAGGGCACTACTGGGATCCGCCGATCGACCGGACAACCATCACCGTGAAATCTCCGGCCACTATCAACGGAGTTGTCTGCTATGCCGGCTTCGAGGGCGCACAAGACAACTGCGACAGCGCAACATCGTCAGGAGAAACTGCGACGTTCAGCACCGGCCAACTCTCCAGCAGACAGGGCGTCACGATCGGCGTCAGTTGGCCGGCCGGCACGTTCCCCAACACCTCCCCAATCCTGCAGCCACGACTGCCCGTCAACTACACACCCGTCGTCACCGGGTCGAATGATGGCCCGGATCCGTTCTGGAATCCGGCCAATTGGGGCACCGGCCTCGCTCTGCTGTTCGGCATGCCCCTGGCATTCCGCCTGCTCGTCATTGCCAGACGACGCGACAATAAGTTTTTGGGCGTCACTCCTGGCAGCGTCCCTGATAACCCAGCCATCGCACAGGTCGGTCCTGCACCGAAAGACGAGACGATTGTCGTGCAGTACCAGCCGCCGGCGGGACTCCCCGTCGGCGCCGCCAGCACCGTGTTAAACAAGAAACGCAAAAACTCGGACATCACCGCAACCCTGGTCGACCTTGCCGTCCGGGGCCACCTCCGTATCGAGGAGGTGGAGGGCGGCAACAAGCGCAAAGCGAAAGACTACGTTCTCGTCGCAACACCCGATCGTGCAGCACAGAAGCAGGCACGGTCCCGGCCCGGCGGGCCTGACGCCGCCCCGCTGCTCCCGCACGAATCGCTGCTACTCGGCAAACTGTTTGCGGGTGGGCGCCACTCGGTCAAACTCTCCAGCCTGACCAACAAATTTGCTTCCGACATGCGAGCCATCACCACAGCACTCGACACCTGGATCCAGAACCAGCGCTACTTTCTGGACAAGATCAACGCGGCACACCCGCTCGTAACCGGTGGACTATTCCTGGGCTTCCTCGGATTCATCGTCGCGATGATCATGGAAGGCGCCTGGGTATTCATCCCCGTGGGGCTGGGAATCGGATCATTCTTCACCCTGGGCATGGCGTCAAAGGCGGCCCGCCGCAGCGCGCTCGGCCACGCCGTCTGGGTACAGTTGGCCGGATTCCGGGACTACATCGCAACGGCGGAAGCCGACCGCATCCGCTTCGACGAAGGCGAAGACATTTTCAGCCGTTACATGCCCTGGGCGATGGTTTTTGGCGAGGCGGAGCGCTGGGCGAAAGTGTTTGCGGAACTGGTCGCGCAAGGCAAAGCGGACCCCAACCCCGACTGGTTCGTTGGTAATGCCGGCTTCCACGCCGGATACCTTTCCGGTACGGTGGCATCCCTGTCGTCGATCGGTTCCGCCGTCGACAACTTCAGCAGCCTTGCCACCACGTCCTTCACCTCAACCCCGGGGTCCAGTGGCGGGTCCAGCGGCGGATCCGGTGGCGGCGGTTCCAGCGGAGGCGGAGGGGGCGGCGGAGGCGGAGGGAGTTGGTAGCGGTCACCGGGCGTCGCGCGCGCGCCGGACGCGCCGGTGCCAGACGGCTATGCCTTCACGAGGCTCGCCACAGCTTCAATGTGGTGCGTGTTCGGGAACAGGTCGAACGCCCGCAGACCGGTAAGCCGGTAGCCGGCAGCCTGGAACAAGGCCAGATCCCTGGCCAACGCGACCGGATCGCAGGCGACATAAACCAACTGCGCCGGCTCCAGTCGGGCAAGAGCCTTCACCACTCCCTTACCTGCGCCGGCCCGCGGCGGATCCAACACGACTGTGGCACCGGCGAGCGTTGTGCCGTCCGTCGCCGGTCGGTTCAGGTAACGATCAACACGATCGGTGACCACCTGAGCCCCTAACGGGGCGAGATTCACCATCGCGTGTCTGGTTGCTCCGGCATCACTTTCCACCGACGTGATTCTGGCCTTGGGAAACCTGTCTGCGAGTGCCGCGGCAAGCAGACCGACACCACCGTATAGATCCAGATTCTTCGCACCCGGATCGAACAATGCGGGATCGAACGCCTGCTGTACCGCAGAGGTCAAGGTCAATGCCGCGTGCTCGTGTACCTGCCAGAAACCTCCAGCATCAAGCTGAAACTGTCGGTCACCCACCCGCTCACGAACGGTCACCGGCGGGCTGTCAGCGGTGAGAACCTGTACGTCCCCCACCGACGGCGCAATGATGTCGACAGGTCCGCTGTTCCCGGATGTGCCGAGCGGCACCGCGGCGACCACCCGGTCAGTGGCCAGGGGCAGCTCAGTGACCGGAATGACCCGGTGCGAACGGGCCGCGTACGGGCCGAGCACCCCAGAATCCGAGACATGCAGGTGAACCCTGGTGCGCCATCCGGTACCATCGTCCCGACCCGGAATCGGCTCAACGACGACATCCGAGTTAATATCTGCCATTCGGCTAAGCGCGTCGGTCAGCACCCGCCGTTTCAACTCACGCTGGTGTGCCGGAGTGATGTGACCAAACTCGGCTCCGCCAGCCCGCTCGCCCGCCTCACGGCTGAGAGACGCGGCCTCCCAGATGTGCTCCTGGCGATGCTCGGACGGTGACGACACAGAAACCGTGTCCGCGCGCCAAAACTTCTCCTTCGAATCATCGGTGATGACCGCCCGCACCACCTCACCGGGGATCGCGTCAGAGACGAAAACAACGCGGCCGTCCAGCCGAGCCACCATGACACCGCCGTGGGCTACGTTGGAAATCTCCAGATCAACCTGGTTCCCGATTCTCTCGCCCATGCCCCCAAGCTTAGGAGTGCCCGTGCGGCTCTACCTCGCCTCCACCTCCCCCGCGAGGCTCGCCACGCTCCGCGCCGCCGGAATTGAGCCGAGCGTGCTGCCGTCGAACGTCGACGAGGATGCTGCGGTCGCCGCCGCAGGCACGATGAAACCAGCCGAGCTGGTCCAGTTGCTTGCTCGGCTGAAAGCCGAAGCGGTGCTTGGCAAAAACGTCGACGGCGCCACGCTCGATGGGTTTGTGCTCGGCGGCGACTCCGTGTTCGAACTGGATGGCGTTGTCTACGGCAAACCGCACACGCCAGAGGTGGCAAAACAGCGTTGGCTGATGCAGAGGGGCAGAACCGGGCTGTTGCACTCCGGCCACTGGCTCATCGACCACCGCGGCGGCAGCGTTCGCGGAGCATCCGGTGCTGCCGCGACGGCAAGCGTCAGTTTCGCTGCAAACCTCAGCGATGCAGAACTCGACGCGTACATCGCCACCGGTGAACCACTCCAGGTTGCTGGTGCCTTTACCATCGACTCGCTCGGCGCACCCTTCATCACCGCGGTCAACGGCGACCCGCACACGGTCGTCGGCCTGTCGCTGTCGACACTGCGCGAACTGTTCCGCGGTTTTGGCGTCGAGTGGCATGAGCTGTGGGCACCCGCTGCCACCGCGGGATCCTGATCGTTCAGTCCGATAACTCCCGTTTGTTGCCTTAACTGCATGGATGTCCAGGGTTTTTGTGCGTTCCCCACCATGATGCGGGGGTCAGGCGCAATAGGCTAAACAGTTATGCCCCGTATTTCCAAAGTTCTTATCGCCAACCGTGGAGAGATCGCCGTACGCGTGATTCGGGCCGCGAAGGACAGCGGGATCGGCACGGTCGCCGTCTACGCCGACCAGGACCGCGACGCTCGCCACGTAAAACTGGCTGATGAGGCGTACGCGCTTGACGGCACCACCAGCGCAGAAACCTATCTGGTGATCGACAAGATCCTTTCCATTGCACGACGCTCCGGTGCGGACGCGATCCATCCCGGCTACGGATTCCTCGCCGAGAACGCAGAATTCGCCCAGGCGGCAATTGACGCCGGGTTGATCTGGATCGGACCACCGCCATCCGCCATCGAACAGCTCGGCGACAAAGTCAGTGCGCGGCACATTGCCGGCAAAGTTGGCGCACCGCTAGCGCCAGGAACGCTTGACCCGGTGGATTCGGCCGACGAGGTACTCGCGTTCGTCGACGAGTACGGCCTCCCGGTGGCGATCAAGGCAGCATTTGGCGGAGGCGGCCGAGGTCTGAAGGTCGCCAGAACCCGCGAAGAAATTCCCGAGCTGTTCGAGTCGGCCACCCGCGAAGCAATCGCTGCGTTTGGTCGGGGCGAATGCTTCGTCGAGAAATATCTTGACAAGCCGCGCCACGTCGAAACCCAGTGCCTCGCGGATGCCCAAGGCAACGTCGTCGTGATCTCCACGCGTGACTGCTCCCTGCAGCGCCGACACCAGAAGCTTGTCGAAGAAGCCCCTGCACCGTTCCTGACCGACGCGCAGAACGAGCTCCTGTACAGCTCGTCAAAAGCGATCCTCAAAGAGGTCGGCTACATCGGGGCCGGCACCTGCGAGTTCCTGGTTGCGCTCGACGGAACCATCTCATTCCTCGAAGTCAACACACGCCTGCAGGTGGAGCATCCGGTCTCCGAAGAAGTCACCGGAATCGACCTGGTGCGCGAACAGTTCCGGCTTGCTGAAGGCGAAACCCTCGATTACGACGACCCCGCACCGCAGGGGCACTCGTTCGAGTTCCGCATCAACGGAGAAGACCCTGGGCTGAACTTCATGCCGACGCCCGGCCCGGTCAATGTGCTGCGCTTCCCCGGCGGCCCTGGCGTGCGCGTCGATAGCGGGGTGACCACCGGTGACATCATCGGCGGATCGTTCGACTCGCTACTGGCCAAACTGATTGTGACCGGCTCCAGCAGGGCGGATGCACTCGAGCGCTCACGCAGGGCTCTCGACGAGTTTGAGGTTGCCGGGCTGCCGACCGTGCTGCCGTTCCACCGGAAAATTGTGCGCGACCCGGCATTCACCGACGAGCCGTTCTCGATCTACACCCGGTGGATCGAAACCGACTTCGTGAACGACATTGAGCCGTGGAGCGGTTCACTGCCGGAGGCATCGGAATCCGCTCCGCGCCAAAACGTGGTGGTCGAGGTTGGCGGCAAGCGTATTGAGGTTTCGCTGCCG
>JBDSZO010000183.1:0-3796 GCA_039925105.1 Terrimesophilobacter sp.
CTCGCCCATCCTGAGCGGAGGCAACGCCGGGCCGCACAAGATTCAGGGCCTCGGCGCAAACTTCGTTCCCGAAGTTCTCGACACCACCGTGTACGACGAAGTGTTCGACGTCGAGCTTGCCGACTCGCTGGCAATGGCACGCAAACTTGCCACCGATGAGGGAATCCTCGCCGGCATTTCCGGCGGTGCAGCGGTGCACGCCGCGGTGCAGCTTGCTCACAGGGCTGAGAATGCGGGCAAGACGATCGTCGTTGTCGTTCCAGACTTCGGCGAACGATACATCTCGACCATGCTGTACGAAGACCTGCTGGACTGAGAGGTAAGCCCCACCCGTGTCACGCATTGCAGAAGACGTTTCCAGCGTGCTGATGCGCGACCCTGCTGCACGCAACGGCGTCGAGGTGTTCCTTAGCTATTCGGGGCTGCACGCGGTGTGGGCGCACCGCTTCGCGAACTGGATGTGGCGGCACCGCCTTCACACAATCGCGCGCATGCACTCCCAGTTCACCCGTTTTCTCACCGGTATCGAGATTCATCCCGGCGCGACCATCGGGCGCCGGGTGTTCATCGACCACGGCATGGGTGTCGTGATCGGTGAGACTGCCGTGGTTGGTGACGGTGTGACGATCTATCACGGGGTGACGCTGGGCGGGAAAAGCCTTGGACAAGGCAAGCGACATCCAACGCTCGGCGAGAATGTCGTCGTGGGTGCGGGTGCGCAGGTGCTCGGACCGATCACCGTCGGAGCGGACAGCATCATCGGCGCGAACGCGGTCGTCGTGCGCGACGTACCTGCCGGTTCGATCGCTTCCGGCATTCCGGCGACCGTGAAGAGCCTTATTGACAAACGCAACGCTTCCGACTCGGCAGACTCGTGGCTGGACCCCGGCATCTACATTTGAGGCACGGTTACGCGTCGCCACCAATATCGGCCAGACGCGCTTCCTCATCGAACTGGATGCAGGACTCGATGACCGGGTCCAGCGCGCCGTTCATGACACCGTCGAGGTTGTACGCCTTGTAGCCGGTGCGGTGGTCGGCGATTCGGTTCTCCGGAAAATTGTAGGTACGGATGCGCTCTGAGCGATCCATCGTGCGGATCTGGCTCTTGCGTGCCGCCGAGTCGAGCTCGGCCTGCTCCTCCTGCTGCCGCGCGAGAATGCGGGCGCGCAGCACGCGCATACCTGCCTCACGGTTTTGCAGTTGACTTTTCTCATTCTGCATCGACACCACAATTCCGGTCGGAAGGTGAGTGATGCGAACGGCGGAGTCCGTGGTGTTCACCGACTGCCCGCCTGGGCCGCTGGAGCGATACACGTCGATCTTGAGGTCGTTCTGACTGATCTCGACCTCTTCCGGCTCGTCCACTTCTGGAAACACCAGCACGCCGGTGGTCGACGTGTGGATGCGGCCCTGAGATTCCGTGACCGGAACCCGCTGCACGCGGTGAACGCCCCCCTCATATTTGAGGTGTGCCCACACGCCCTGAGAAGGGTCTGAGGCATTCGACTTGATGGCCAGCTGTACGCCCTTGTAACCACCGAGGTCGCTCTCTGTGCTGTCGAGGAGCTCCGTCTTCCAACCCTTCGACTCTGCGTAGTGCAGGTACATCCTGAGCAGATCGCCGGCGAACAGCGCGCTCTCGGCACCGCCCTCACCGCCCTTGATCTCCATGATCACGTCGCGCCCGTCGTCCGGATCGCGCGGGATCAACAGACGTCGCAGTTTCTCCTGCAACCTCACAAGAGTCTCCTCGAGACTGGGGACCTCTGCAGCGAACGCGTCATCATCCTTCGCCAGTTCACGAGCCGCAGTAAGGTCGTCTCCAGCCTGCACCCAATGCTCGTGCGCAGCCTTGATCTGACTCAGCTCGGCGTAGCGCCGATTGATCTTTCGTGCCCTGGCCGCATCGGCGTGAACCGCGGGATCTGAGAGTTGAACCTGCAGATCCTCATGCTCGGCCAGCAGCGTCGCCACTGACTCGAACATGTCGCTTAGTCTTCCGTCGACCCGGTGGTCGGCATCGACTTCTGCACCTGCATGAGCAACTCGACATTGCTTGTGGTGTCCTTCAACCGACCGAGCACAAGCTCGAGCGCCTGCTGCGTTTCCAGGCCTGCGAGTGCACGACGGAGCTTCCAGTTGATTTTGGTCTCGTCGACACCCATCAACATTTCTTCGCGACGCGTGCCGGATGCGTTCACATCGACCGCCGGGAAGATTCGCTTGTCGGCCAGCTGGCGCGACAGACGCAACTCCATGTTGCCGGTGCCCTTGAACTCTTCGAAGATGACCTCATCCATCTTGGACCCGGTCTCGACGAGCGCCGTGGCCAGGATGGTGAGCGAACCGCCATCCTCGATGTTGCGCGCAGCGCCGAAGAATCGCTTCGGTGGGTACAGCGCGGATGAGTCAACGCCGCCCGACAGGATGCGACCGGATGCCGGGGCAGCCAGGTTGTATGCGCGCCCAAGTCGCGTGATCGAGTCGAGCAACACGACAACGTCGTGTCCAAGCTCAACAAGACGCTTTGCGCGCTCGATGGCAAGTTCCGCAACGGTGGTGTGGTCCTCGGCAGGACGATCGAAGGTGGAGGCAATGACCTCACACTTGACCGTGCGCTGCATGTCGGTGACCTCTTCCGGCCGCTCGTCAACGAGCACAACCATGAGGTGCACTTCCGGGTTGTTCTTGGAAATCGCGTTCGCGATCGCCTGCAACACGAGTGTCTTGCCTGCTTTTGGCGGCGACACAATGAGTCCGCGCTGACCTTTACCGATCGGCGCCACAAGGTCGATGATGCGTGTAGTCAGCTTGCCAGCCTCGGTCTCCAGACGGAGTCGTTCTGTCGGGTACAGCGGGGTGAGCTTTCCGAATTCGACGCGCTCCGCGGTCTGGTCGAGGCCAAGACCATTGACCGAATCGATCTTCACGAGTGCGTTGTATTTCTGCCGGCCGGGATTTTCGCCCTCGCGCGGCTGGCGGATGCTTCCGACAACGGCGTCACCCTTGCGCAGGTTGTATTTCTTCACCTGGCCGAGCGAGACGTACACATCGTTGGTGCCTGGCAGGTATCCGCTCGTGCGCACGAACGCGTAGTTGTCGAGAACGTCCAGGATGCCAGCTACCGGGATCAGTACGTCATCGTCGGTCAGTTCCGGCTCGATGTCGTCGTTGCCGCCCGCACCGCGACGTTTGCGGTCGCGGTAACGGTTGTTACGGCCACCGCGGTCGTCACCGTCGCTTAGTTGACGGTCACCCTGCTGGCGGTCACCCTGCTGGCGGTCACCCTGTTGACGGTCACCCTGTTGACGATCGCCCTGCTGGCGGTCACCCTGCTGGCGGTCACCCTGCTGGCGGTCGCCCTGTTGGCGGTCGCCGGAATTACGGTTGCGGTTACGGCTACGGCTCCGCTGCCCCTGGGTGCGCCCGCCCCCGGAACCGTCGTCACTGCCGTCACTGTCGCCGTCATCGCTTCCGGACGTCTCAGCCTGAACTGCGGTGTCCGCCTTCGGCGCGTCGTCCGTGTTGGCAGGCTTGTCCGCGCTCGCAGATTTCTTTGCGCTATCGGAGCTCGTAGCCTCGCCAGATTTGACGGTGTTATCCGACACCGCAGCAGCCTTCGACTTGCGGGCCGGCGCTGTCGTGGCAACCGGCGCTGTCGTGGCAACCGGCGTTGTCGACACTTCCGGCGCTTCCTTGCCTGCGGTGGTCACAATGTCGGCACCGGCACCGGCACTGGCACTGGCACGGCGTGGCGCACGCTTCTTTGGCGCGTCGGTTTTCGTTTGGGCTG
>JBDSZO010000184.1:0-3487 GCA_039925105.1 Terrimesophilobacter sp.
TGCAGGTCGAGCAACACCCACAGCTTGTGCGTGCGGCACCACTCAATGAGCCTGTCGATCATGGCATAGCCCGCCTCGATCGGCTCGCCGCTCTCATCCTGGATCACCCGGGAGTTGATCGGCAACCTCACGTGGTTGAACCCGGATGCCGCAATCAGCGCAATATCCCGTTCTGAAATGAAGTTCGTTCTGAACCCGTCCCAGAACTGCTCTGCTCCGGTGACCCCGAGCAGGCGTTCCGCGAGCCGCTCAATTTCGCGCGGGGACTCGGCTCCTGGCCCGAATCGCCACATGTAGCCCTCAGGCAGCATCCAATTGCCGAGGCCGACGCCCCGCAGAAGAAGGTCGCTGCCGTTGCCGTCGATGAGCCGGGCGTTCTTCGAGCGCACGAAGCCGTCGAAGTTGGCTGGGTTCGGTTCGAATCGCGCAGTGGCGGCTAGGTCGTTGATGATGGCTACTTTCATTATTTGAGTCCGGAAAGGGCGAAGCCATGGATGACGTAGCGCTGGAAAACGATGAAGACGATGAGGATCGGCACGACCATCACCGACGCCGCGGCCATTTGCAGCGAAGGGTTCACGGCGAGCTGCTGGTTAAGCAAGGCAAGCCCGACCGAGAGCGTATAGAGCTTTTGATCACTCGCGATGATGAGTGGCCAGAGAAAGCTGTTCCAGCCGGCAATAAACGTCAGAACCACCTGCACGGCGAGGATTGGCTTCGACATCGGCAAGACGATCTGCCAGAAAGTTCGAAACTCTCCCGCACCGTCCAGACGTGCGGCCTCAAGCATGTCGGTGGGGATCGTTGTCATGAATTGGCGGAAGAGAAAAATGCTGAATCCGCTCACGAGCGTCGGCAACGCGATTCCGACGAGCGTATTGGTCAGCTTCATGCCGTTGAGGATGAGATAGGTAGGGATCATGGTGACCTGAATTGGGATCATCATCGTGGCAAGCACAATGAAGAACATCCACTTGCGGCCGCGGAAGTCGAACTTCGCAAATGCGTAGCCTGCCATCGCCATGAAAAGCAGGCCCACGAATCCGATGAGCACCACGATCACGGTGTTGACGAGGTACCGACCGAAATCCAGCTCGGTGAAAAGCATTTGGAACCACTGCAGAGTTGGCTCCTGCGCCAGGATCGTTGGCGGGAAGGTCACCGATTCCCGTTGAGGTTTGAAGGCCGTGGCAAGCATCCACAGGAAAGGGAACGCGGTGATAATTGCACCGAGCAAGAGCGCGATTCCGATGGTCACAGTCAGCGCGCGACGGCGTTTCAGGTACGTGCGATCAGTAGTCATCGTCGGCCCTCCGCACTCGCAATTGGATCAGGGTGATGACCGCGATGATCGCGAAGAGAGCGATTGACCCGGCACTGGCGTAACCGAACTGGTTGAGCCGGAAACCCTCCTTGTAGAGGAAAATCGAGGCTGATGTCGTGGCGCCGAGCGGGCCGCCATCGGTGAGCACGAAGGGTTCATCAAAGAACTGCAGCCACGAGATGGTGGTGGTGACGCTCACAAAAAAGATCGCAAACCGCAGCAGCGGAATAACCACTGAGAAGGTCGACTTCCACTCGCCCGCGCCATCGAGGGATGCTGCTTCCAAATACTCCTTCGGAACCCCCTGAAGCGCTGCAAGAAAGATGATGATGTTGAGGCCGGTTCCGCGCCAAACCGCTACGAGAGCCACCGAGAACTTGGCGAGGGTCGGGTCTGAAAGCCATTGCACCTGAGGTACGCCGCCGAGCGAAAGCAGATAGTTGAGCAGCCCGAACTGGGTGTTGTAGAGGTATCCCCAGATGAGCGAGATCGCGACGATTGCGGTTATGGCGGGGATGAAATAAAAGGCGCGAAGCGCGCGGAAAAACCAGTTCTGACTGTGGTTGAGCAGCAGCGCTATCCCGAGCGACAGGATCACGATCGCAGGGACCCCAAAGAGCGCGAACAGGCCAGTGTTGCCGATGGCCTGCCAGAAGTCAGGATCAGCGAGAAGTTTCGAGTAGTTGTCTAACCCGATGAATTTCACGTTGTCCCAGTTGGCGAACGCCGAGATGTTCATGTTCGTTGTGCTGATGACGCCGGCCACGACGATGGGAAAGATTCCAAACGTGACGAGCAGCAGCATCGCGGGCGACACGAACAGATAAGGAGTGAGCCGATTGCGCATCGGGGCTCCTTTTCTGCTCGTGTCGCGCCGCTAGCTGGGTTAAGTGTGTCGCTATTTGATTGTCAGTCCCTTTGTCTTCGCGTAGAAGGTGTCCAGGGCAGTGGTTCGGTCGGCACCGGTCAGCGCTATTGAGTTAAGCGCTTTGAGCAGTTCGGTACCGACGGCGCCATCCCAGTTGGAGACCAGCGGGAGGATTTTGGCGGTTTTGAGCTGGTCAGTGTAAACCTTGACGTTCGGGTCACTGTTGAGCTTGGCATCATTCAGGGCGGCGGTCACGGTCGGCAATTCACCGGTCATGCCGTACCAGGCAAGTTGCTGCTTAGGCTGCGAGATGTATTCGAGCAGCTTGAGGGAGGCATCCTTCTTGTCGGTCTTGAACCAAACGCCCAGGTTCGAGCCGGCGAAGAGTGAGACGGAGCCACCGTCCCCCGCGGGCAGCGGGCTTGCCTGCCACTTGCCGTTGAGTTCGGGCGCAGAATCCGCGACACCCTTACCAAGGTACGGGCCACTCACGAGCATCGGTGCGACGCCGGAAATGAAGCCCTGCGTCTGATCGAAGTCACCGTTCACCGGAACGCTACCGTCGGCGTAAAGGCCGGTGTACAAGTCCACAGCTTTCTGGAACGCGGGAGTGTCGAAATTGACGTTTCCGTCAGCATCGATCACATCACCACCCATGCTCCACGTCATCTCGATGGGCAGCGGTGCGTCCCACTGCGGGATGTAATAGCCGAACTGACCGGCTCCGCGAGCGGCAAGGATCTTGGCATCAGCGCGCAACTCATTCCAGGTGGCTGGCGGCTTGTCAATTCCGGCCTTCGAGAGGATGTCCGTGCGGGTGAAGAGCACGCGTGTGTCGCTCGTCCACGGGACACTTACAATCTTTCCACCGACAGAAGTCGCCGTGCCGGAGACGCCCGCGGGGAAGTTCGCCGGGTCGAGCCCCGGGTACTTGGCAAGCTCGTCGTCGAGGGGCAGGAGGGCTCCGGCATCCGCGAACGTGCGGAGCTTGGAGAGGCCGATCTGCAAAATATCGGGACCAGAGCCGGACGCGACCGCAGTCGTGAGCTTCTCGTCGATCGAATCCCAGGGGATCGCGACGACGTTGACCTTGATACCACTATCGGCGACGAGCTTCTCGAAGTTGGCTCCGGAGTCGCCCATGACCCAGACGGTGAGCGGGCCAGATGCCTGTTCTGCGGGGGCCGCCGTCGAGCAGGCTGACATCGTCAACGTCAAACCTGCAACCGCCATGACCGCTATCGCGGCCTGCGCTGTTCTCTTCATTGAGGTTCCTTTTCTCGTTTTCCTGTGCA
>JBDSZO010000185.1:0-9661 GCA_039925105.1 Terrimesophilobacter sp.
GGGCAAGATCCCGGATCGACTGCACGAGCGCTTTTGTGGCTTCTGAGTCCGGTGCGGTTGTTGGTACCACCTGGATGATGGCGGTGTCGAGTCCGGCATCCGGGAGTCCCTGGCTGACCCACTCGACGCCGTCGAGAGTACGCAGCTTGTCGCCGATCTTGTCGAGGTCGGTCATGAAGTTTGTGGTCTGGGTGATGTCGACTGCGACGATCAGCGGACCGTTGTATCCCGCACCGAACCCTTCCGTCACAAGGTCGTACGCCTTGCGCTGGGTCGAATTGGCGGGCTCCGAACCGCCGTCGGGCAGGCTGAGTTGCAGGCTCGCCGCAGGGATGGCCAGGGTGCCGAGCACCCCAATGACCGCGATGGTCGCGAGGATCGGGTGCCTTGTGACACCGTTCACCCAGCGGCGACCCATGCTTTTTCCTTCACCGTTTTGTTGTGCGAGCGCCCGTCGATGTCCGCGCGATTTCGGCTTCGGACGGAGCCGCTCGCCGGCAAGACCAAGGAGTGCTGGCAGCAGCGTTGTCGCGACTCCGATGGCGACCAGAACCGCGAACGCGGCACCGATACCCATGACGCTCAGGAACGGGATGCCGACGACGAGCAGTCCGAGAAGGGCGATGATGACCGTCACTCCGGCAAACAGCACGGCGCTCCCGGCCGTTCCGACCGCTTTCGCGGCGGACTCTTCTACCGAGTCGCCGTTGGCGAGCTGGTTTCGATGTCGGGACAGGATGAACAGGGTGTAGTCGATGCCCACCGCCAACCCGATCATGAGTGCGAGGAGCGGTGCCGAGCTTGAAATGGTGGTAAACGCTGATGCCGTGGTGATGCCGCCGATGACAATGCCGACACCGATGAGGGCGCTGAGAAGTGGCATCCCTGCGGCAAGCAGTGATCCGAAGGTAATCAGGAGCACAACCCCCGCGAAGACGACGCCGAAGATTTCGGTGACGGTGATCCCAAATGTGGTGTCCTGAAACACCTGGCCACCGAATTCGACCTGGAGTCCGGCATCCCGGGCGATGGATGCGGTCTTTTTGAGGTCGGCGATCGTTGCATCACTGACGCTGGAGGAAGCCTTATCGAACTGGATGCGCGTAATTGCCATGTCACCGTTCGCGGTGAGCTGTTTCGCCGCGTACCGGTCGAATGGTGTGGTGACAGAGTTGATCCCGTCGATGTTGCGCAGCGCCCTGCCCATGCTTTCGATGGTGCCGCGGTAGTCGCTGACCTGAGTGCCGGCCGGTGCGACGTATACGGCTTCTGCGCTGGCCCCGGACACCTGCGGGAACACGGCATCGAGTCGGTCGAGTGCCTGCTGGGACTCAGTTCCGGGGATGACGAAGGATTCCTGCGACTGGCCGCCGAGGGCGATGCCAGCACCGAGTATTGCGATGAGCAGCACGAACCAGGTGACGATGATGCGCCATGGCCGGCGGAACGAGAATCGGCCGAGTCGGTAAAGCAGGGTTGCCACGTGATTACTTTCGGTTGCTTGAGACGGGTACTGGAGCTAAAAGCTCGCTGAGGATGGTGATCAGGGCCGCCCGGGTTTCTTCGGGGGCTGCAGCTTCGAGACCGAGCGTGTACTGGGTGACCAGCATGTAGGCGGCACCGCCGAGGGCTATTCCGAACCGCATCCGGTGTTCTTCGGACATGCTGGTTGTCGCGAAATGTTCTGCCAGATTCAGTACGAGTTCGTTGGCTCGATCGGCGACGGGTACGTCGATCAGGGATGGCCCCTGGTTGATGAACAGGTGCACTTCGAGGCGGTGTTCGAGGAGGAAGTCGACGAAGTCGGCAATGAATTCGCGCCGACTTGCTTTCGTGTCTGGCCGGGATGCGACGGATTTCATAATTTCAGCAAGCCGCGCGATTGCCGGGCTGACGGCGGCTTCAAGTAGTGCGTCTTTGGAGGCGTAGTGATACAGCACGCTGGATTTGGACAGTCCGGCCAGGTCGGCGATGCGGTGCAGTGAGGTGGCTGCGTAGCCTGAGGTTGCGAACTCGGTCAGGGCGATGGTTCGCAGATCTTCGGCGCTCGTGGACATGGCCTCCACCGTACCTGACCGATCGGTCAGATACTGTCCGATCGGTCAGTTTTGCGGTGAACTCTCAGTTTGTGGCGCTATCCGGTTTGTGGCACTATCCGGTTCCACGTGCCTGCAGTTGTCGGAAGAGTGCACTTTTGCTTTCGAGCATGATGGGCGTCTGATTCGGCTCGATGGTGCGCGGTGGGGTGAGGGTAAATCCGGCAGCCTGTGTTCCGGAAGAGTCCCGTTGGATCTCCCAACCGTTGTTGTGGAGTTGCCTGTGGTGGAACCGGCAGAGCAAACATCCGTCGACGATGTCGGTCTTCCCGCGGTCGCGTTTCCACTGCCTGGTGTGGTGGGCTTCGGTGAACGCTGGCGGTCTCTCGCATCCGGGCCAGAGGCATCCGCCGTCGCGTGCTGCAAGCGCTTCGCGTTGCCGCTGGCTGAAAAGGCGGGTGGTGCGCCCGAGGTTGAGTGGGTCACCAGTTCGCGTCACCTCCATTGCGACGGTGTCACCGTCGCACAGCGACCGTTCGACGGTGGCTCCTGCAATCATGTCGCCGCTGGCTTCCAAAAGCCCGATGACGTGGCCAGCGCTGGACGCATTCTCTCTGCCTGTCTCAACAAGCAGGGAATCGTCGACCACTGTCACGATTTTGACGAGCGTGCGCATTTTGGGATGCATTTTCTGCGGGTCGAGTGCGGCGCCAAGTGTGACGAGTTCGAGGAGTCCGTCGAGTGTGAGCCGTTCGGTGCTGCGCGGGTCGTCGATGATCGCCTGGGCGCGCGCTTTGTCGTTGGGATTGACGAATCGTGGTCCACCTCGTCGCGGGCTTGTGTACGGGTCGAGCGCCGTGGTCAGGATCGCTGCGGACTCCGGATCAAGTTGCCCGGTGAGCTGCCACATGCCGTCAGGCTTTGGAAAGAGTTTCACGCCGCCGCGGTCGTACATTTCCTGCTGGCGAGCCTTGACACCTTCGAGGTCGATCAGGTCTCGTTGAAGGCGCGCCGCCGTGAACATCTGGTCTGCGCTGAGGCCAGCGCTGTCGGCCTCACGTTGTTGGGCAATGAGCGTCTCAGCAATTTCGCGCAGTGTTTCAGGATGGACGCTTTCGGTGGGCGAGCCAAGCCCTCGCCGCAACGCGTCACCGCAGGCAATGGAGAGCGTTCCTTCGGCAATTGCTGTCGCAATCGGTGCCTGCCATGGGACGGCAATTGGTTCTCCACCGATGTCGGTGGTCCCGCTACCGAGCAGTCTGCGTGTGGCATCCGCTTCGTCAAGCAATCGACCAAGGGCAACGACCTGCACGGCTTCTCGCCCCGAGGACTTTGTGACGTCTTGCAGCATCTTCTCCGGCGAGGAGAACCCGTGGCGCGCGGCGAGCCCGCCGTGCCCAAGCTCACGGGTTGAGCGCCGTGCCAGTTGGCCAGCCGCGTGAGTCTTGTAGGAGCCAAGCCGACGCTCGCACTCGGCGATCGCCTGGTTCAACGCGATGATCTGGTCATCCGTGAGGTGATCGAAGTCCTCGCCGCGCACGCCAAAACCGGTCACGGCGTTGGCCGATTCCAGTAGTGCGGTCGCGAGGTTTGTCATGTATCAATTTTCGTAGTTCCGAAGATATATCCCAATTAAATGTCGCAAACTGTGGATAAGTTCCTATCCACAGCCTTCCTGTGGAGAGGAGATCGGACAACGATTCACCAATCACACTGCAATCGACGCAGCCTGCAATCCTCGACGCGACCTAACCCGCAAGCAGCCGCCGCACCTCGTCATCGCTGGTTTGGCTGAAGTCGACGTAACCCTGCCAGACCGCCCAGAACGGGTCCGGCAACCATACGCACACGACGCGATCGACAAGGCTCTCGAGTTCTTCGCAGGTGTCTGCCGGCCCGACCGGCACGGCGACAACAATGCGGTCAGCTCTTGCCTTTTTGAGCGCGAGTACCGCAGCCTTCATGGTCGCACCGGTTGCGATTCCGTCGTCGACGACCAGCACCGTCTTGCCAGCGACGTCGAGTGGTCCCCGATCGGCTCGGTATTCGCGTTGGCGGCGCTCGAGCTCCACCCGTTCGCGCGCAGCGACACGCTCGAATGCTGCATCCGAGTCCGCAAGCTGCCGCAGGATGCTCGCATTTTTGATCGTCACGATGGTGCCGGCGATCGACGCGATCGCGCCCATGGCGAGCTCCGCCTGGCCGGGCGTTCCGACCTTGCGCACCACAACGACATCGAGCGGCGCACCAATCGCGTCAGCGACGACCTTCGCGACCGGAACACCACCGCGCGGCAGGCCCAAGACGACCACGTCGGGATGCCCGCGGTAGTCGACAAGAGCTTCCGCCAGAGCCCTGCCAGCATCCGTCCGATCAGCAAAACGCCCGTTCATGCATCAAGCCTAGGGATGCGCGCCCCTGTGACAAGGGTGCCTGTCGAATACTGGGCTCGCTGCCAAACATCCACGATTGCCCAACATGTGCGGCTCCATTGGCCAGCGCGGAACCAAACCTGTACCGTTAAAGGGTGCGAAAGTTTATTTTCAGCGGGACCTTTCTGAGCGCCGTATTCGGCGGCTACACCATGGTCAAGGCGACCAAAAATGGCCCGCGTGACTGGCGCCTGGTCCTGATGTGGGTCTCGTGGGGGTTGACGGTCGCGATTGCGGTCGGTTCGGTTCTCAAGGTGCACGAAGACAACGAACTGAGGGGGTAACGATGTGGAATCCAGGTTTTGGTTGGGGTTTCGGCCACGGACTTTTTTCACTTTTCGGGAACATCATTGCCGGGCTGGTATTCATCCTGTGCGTGAGCGTCACGATCGCGGTGCTGTTCCTGCTGGTGCGATTCCTTTTGGTCGCAACGCGCGCAGCCCAGCTCTATGTCGAAAAAAATGATGTCGCGAACACTGATGTCTCGAACACTGATGTCGCCGAGACCGTATCAACGGATGCCGGTTCGGCTTGGACTGCGTCGACGACGTCACCAGCACTCACGCCAACATCGGAAATGCCCGCACCGAAATCCGCAGCGAAGGCGGCAGCCGCAAAGCCGACTTCTGTGACCAAGCCCACTTCAGTGACGAAGCCGATGCCGAAGTCCCCGCCAGCCTCCTAGGATGGGAGCATGAACGGTTTCATCTTCGTCATCTCTTTCGCACTTTTCGTGGTTGGCCTGTACCTCATGGGTATCGCGTTCGATGTGCCGGAGGACCTTGGCTACGTGACCTTCGGCGGCGGAATCCTTGCGGTGTCCCTCGGGATGGCAATTCCGGTGCACGTTCTGAAGCGCATCGACCGTTAACCTGACAGGGCAGTACGGCCGCGCTTCATCGAATTCGCCTCACGCTTAAACGAATTCGCCTCAGAGGAAACGCGCGCTTGACGCGCGCTTTGGCAAGTCACCACGTGGTACACCCCCCGGGACTTGAACCCGGAACCCACTGATTAAGAGTCAGTTGCTCTGCCAATTGAGCTAGAGGTGCGCGCGACCCGTACCGTAAAGCCCGGACCGAGGAACAAGATTAGCATGAGAGTTGGGGCGCCGGAATGCGCGCCAAATGATCACCACTTGAAGGAGAAGCTTTGTCCGACGCAGTCACTCTCAACCCAGGCGATATCGCGCCGTCGTTCACGCTGACCGACCAGGACGGTGACAAAATTTCGCTCGGCGACTTCCGCGGTCGCAAAGTCATCGTCTACTTCTACCCGGCAGCCTCGACTCCGGGCTGCACGACGGAGGCTTGCGACTTCCGCGATAACCTCAATTCGCTTGGCGGCGCCGGATACCAGGTGCTCGGGTTGTCCAAGGACGACCTGCCTGCGATCAAGAAATTTCAGAAGGATGAGGGCCTCACGTTCCCGCTGCTCAGCGACCCTGGCCTCGACATCCACAAAACGTACGGCGTGTGGGGTGAAAAGTCCCTGTACGGAAAGACTGTGATCGGCACCCTGCGTTCAACGTTCGTGATTGACGAATCCGGTGTGATCGAGCTGGCGCTCTATAACGTCAAGGCGACCGGACACGTCGCGATGCTCCGCAAGAAACTCGGCCTCGACTGAGATCGAGATCCGCCCGCGCCCGCGAGGCGTCATTCTCGTCGCGCCGTGGCTTTCACCACTGACGGCGTGAACAGCAGCACGATAATGATGACTGCCGGAACCAGAAGCACCCAGCCGACATCATCCCGCGCGAACAATCCCTGAAAACTCCCCAGAGCGACCGCAAGTTGCAGGACCTGCCAGGTGAGGGCGGCCGCCCTGATCCAGGGTCGTGCCCGCAGCGTTCCCAGAGCGATAACGAACACCCAGCCTGCAGCAACGATGGCCAAAAGGAGAATGGCCACCGCGCTCAAATACGAGGTCGGTTTGTCCGCGAACAACTCGAAGGTAAGGAGACCCGCAACACCGACAAGCACTGCGCATTCGAAAAAGAGCACGACGGCGAGAGCGACGAGCGCCCGTGGCCGACAGCGCGGCGTCCGGCTCGACGCATCCGTTCCTGATTCTGCACTCACAGCGATATCCCATACAAAACTATTGATTTGCCCCAACCGGTATGAGAGTCTAGTTGAGGTTGATTTGCCGCTCACAGTGGCGTGGGCATTTCCCCCAGCATGAATCTCGTCTGGCACTCCAGACCTTTTGAATCGTGCGCTCACGCATCTATCTGAGGAGTTACACACTTATGGACTGGCGCAATAACGCTGCTTGCCTCACCGTCGACCCTGAGCTGTTCTTTCCGGTCGGAAACACCGGCCCGGCCGTCGATCAGATCGACAAGGCCAAGGCGGTGTGCGGTCGTTGCACGGTCAGCGAGATGTGCCTCCAGTACGCTCTTGACACCAACCAGGACTCCGGTGTCTGGGGTGGTTTGAGCGAGGATGAGCGCCGCGCCCTCAAGCGACGCGCCGCACGCGCCCGCCGCGCCTCCTAACGCCTCACCTCGGCCAGTGGCCGTCGCCTAACTCGTTTTGCTGGTGAGCCACACCAGCGGAATCTCGATCGTGACCTCGGTTCCGCTGCCCATGACGGTATGCCAGTCGATGGTGCCGCCCAGCTCGCCCTGAATGAGCGTCCGCACAATCTGGGTGCCCAAGCCAGTGCCTACTTTTCCTTCAGCGAGCCCGATCCCGTTGTCTCGCACGATCACGCTCAATCGTTCCCGATTGCGGTCGGCGACGATCTCAACCTCGCCTTCCCTTCCAGCCAGCCCGTGCTCGACCGCGTTGGTGACCAGTTCGGTGAGGGCGAGAGCCAGCGGTGTCGCATAAGCGCTTGGCAGCTCGCCAAAGTTGCCAGAAAATTTCGGATGCACCCTGGTCGTGTGCGACGAGGCGACCTCGGCAATGAGCAGAAGCACACGGTCAAACACGACATCGAAGTCGACATTCTGGGTAAGCCCCTCACTCAGGGTGTCGTGAACTACCGCGATCGCCGCAACCCGGCGCATGGCGTGGTTGAGCGAATCACGGGCTTCGTCGGAGTGCGAACGGCGTGCCTGAATTCGCAGTAGGGACGCCACCGTCTGCAGGTTGTTTTTGACCCGATGGTGGATTTCGCGGATCGTCGCATCCTTGGTGAGCAGCTCCTGTTCCTGGTGCCTAAGCTCCGTGACATCACGGCAAAGCACTATCGCACCGGCGCGTTCACCACGCTTACGAATCGGGATCGCGCGCAAAGTCACGGTCACCCCACGCGCCTCAATGTCGGTGCGCCACGGGGCACGCCCGGTGACCACGAGCGGAAGGGATTCGTCGACGGTGAGCGCGCCGCCGAGCAGTCCGGCTGTCACCTCGGCAAGCGACTCGCCCTCGAGCTCGCCCGCAAAACCCATCCGGTTGAACGCGGACAGTCCGTTCGGGCTGGCGAACGTTACTGCGCCATCGACATCCAGCCTCACCAGACCGTCGGATGCGCGGGGCGCCCCACGGCGCGGCCCGGTCGGTGCGCCAAGATCCGGAAAATCGCCCGCCGCGATCATCTCGAACAGGTCGTTGGAGCACTGGTTGAAGGTGAGCTCCTGGCGGCTCGGTGTCCGAGCCTCGCTGAGGTTGGTGTGACGGCTGAGAACAGCAATTGGCGAAACCGTGTTCTGCCCTCCGCTCGTGTCTGACCGTCGACCAACCGGGACCGCGCGCACCCTGGTTGGCGTCTCCTCGTACCAATCGGGTGACGTTGAGTCGACGATCTTCCCAGACTCAAACGCGCGAGTGATCAACGCGTTCCATTCGGGCTTGATCTGCTGTCCGACGAAGTCGCGATAGAACAGGGTCGCCGACGAGGATGGCCGCGCGTGAGCGACAGCCACAAAACCTTTGTCCTCGGTGGGAACCCACACCACAATGTCGGCGAAAGCGAGGTCCGACAGTAGCTGCAGGTCGCTGACCAGAAGGTGTAACCAATCGATTTCGGCTTCGGTGGATCGCCCCTGGGCCTGAACGAGATCGGAGAGTGTCGACACGGCATCTAGCCTAAGGGCGGCCGGTAGGACATGCTTAGGCCATGGCTAAACCTGTGCGGGAGCGCGACAAAACTCTAATTGTGATTCTGGCAATCATTGGTGCCGCGGTGGTCATAGCCATCGCTGTCGTTTTTCTTCGCGGTGCGCCTGAAACTTTGGACCCGACTACGCCGGAAGGTGTGGTGCAGGCCTACTCCGTTGCGGTTCTCGATCAGGACCGGCCGAGCGCTCTCAGCCACCTCGTGCCGGAATTGGCTAAGGACTGTGTCCATACCGATGCGGGGCTGGACGGACTGACGATGACCCTCGTCTCGTCAACCGTTCGCGCGACATCGGCCACCGTGCGGGTAACCTTGACCACGAACTCGAGCAAAGGGCCCCTGGGAAGCTCGGAGTACTCGAACGCGGAATCCTTCACTCTCCAAAAGGTCGGTAATGTCTGGCTGATCGACACGACGCCGTGGCGGCTCACCATCTGTTATCCGAAGGAGGGCTGAACGTGAGTAACCCCACATCTCCGGGTGGGCCGAATCCTGTAGAAACGGCATCCGAGCCTATCCAGGCTTCGGCACTCGACAACAGTTCGGGCCCGGCGCTGGGTGGCGCTCAGACGGTGCGCCGCCTGACCCTGTACCTACTGTTGTTTGTCATGGTGGTGATCGCCGCGATCGGGTTGAGTGGCCTCCTTACACGGCTGTTCGATACCACCCGCGCTGTCGTCAGCAACGACACGGTAGGGCTTGCGCAGTCGCTCGCGTTCACGTTCATTGCCGGTCCGCTCGCAGCTGTCGTATGGTGGTTGGTCTGGCGCGGTGCGGCGATGCGGCGCGACCGCGCATCGCTGGCTTGGCCGATCTATCTGGCGTTAGCGTCCACCGTCGCCCTCATCGTCTGGAGCGGGCAGTTGTTCGCCTGGGCGGCAGACGGCATTGCCGGGCGTTGGATGCCAGCGGAGCTCGCGACCGGCGTCGTGTGGGCGCTCGTGTGGCTGTGGCACGCATGGATGTGGAACCATTCCAAAAATTCGCCAACCAGGATGATCGGGGTCGCCCCGGTGATTGCCTCCCTCGTCGGTCTGGTGTTGGGCGTTGGCGGCGCCGTGATGGCGCTCGGCGCTCTGCTGTCCTCTGCGGTCGACGCTCTGGGCGCACTTGCCGGGTCCG
>JBDSZO010000186.1:0-5173 GCA_039925105.1 Terrimesophilobacter sp.
CACAAGGGCAGCCGGCTTGCGGATGTCGGCGCGAGGGCGCGTGCCTCGATCGAACCTCTGGTCGGAAAACAGGTGTTTCTCTCGCTGCGCGTGAAGGTTGCGAAGGACTGGCAGCGCGATGCAAAGCAGCTGGGGCGGTTGGGCTTCTAACGCGCCGTATCGCAGTCCTGATTTTGGCGAGCGTGGTCAGTTCCCGATGAGACGCAAGGCGGGCCGCACGAGCACAACGTCAGCACCGTACTTGTTTTCCAGGTAGCGCTGGATGTCACCGTCGTCGTAGATGTAGGTCACGAACAGGTACCCGTTCTCGATCCAGGTCATGAGCGGTTGGAGTGAATTGGTGCCGAGTGGAATGGCGTTGAGCTCGTCCTGGATCGTGTGCAGTTTCTGTTCCGATGTTGTGCCAGGGTTCGCGGGATCGCGTTTCGGGTCGACGACGCGGATGGGATCGTAGAGGGCGAGCAATATCGGCGGTGCAGTGACGGTGAAGCGCGTTCCGTCCCAGGTCCCCTGCACGGCGTAGCTGCCCCACGTCACGTCGCCGGACGTTTCTGAGCCCTGCACGTCTGCCCAATCCCAGCCAACTATTTCTGGACCAGTGCACTGTGGCGGATACGAATCCGCCATCGCCCCGAGGCAGAACTGGGGCGCTGCGTCGCCAATCTGCAACACGGTGCCCTGGCCCAACACTTCGCCGTCGGCAGCGATACCTGAGGGCGGAGCTCCGCCTGGCGCTACCGGCGACGCGCATGCCGCAAGAGTTGCAACGAGAAGCGCAGCGAACGGCAGGAGCATGCGATGGTTGAGTGCTCGAGTCATGACTCCAGTTTGTTCGCGGATTGGCCGACGCAACACCCAACGATCTCTCCGACTCGTTCGTCGGGCAACCTCGCGGGCTCGAACCCATGCAGCGTGATATATGTGAGTTCGCTGATCGTTAGCTGCGCATGCACCAATGTGGTCATTCGTCGTTTCCTGGCGAGCGCATAATCGCAGTGACCGATGCTGGAGGGATGATCGCCACCATGACCCACGGCACCCTTCTCGGTGTGAACATCATCTCCGGCTGGGTTCCGGTCGGTGTGATGGTGTTCGGCCTTGTTGTTGTCGTCGTTCTCGCGTTTGCAAGCCTCGGGCGTCGGGTTCCGTGCAGGCGTTGGGGGCCCCGGATTGGTCTCGCAGCGGTATTCGGTGCCGTGGGCGGTTGGTGTGTCGGCTGGTGGGTGAGCGACCTCTGGAACCCGTTCGATGCCGCGCTCAGTGTCGGAACTCGACTGTGGTTGATGGCAACCGGCGTCGGCATTGGACTTGCCGTCGCGAACCTGTGGGGAACGCGATGGTGGGCACGCGTTGTCGCCATCGTCAGCATCCCTACCATCGTGTTCGTGGGTGCGGTCGGCGTCAACGCCGACGTTGGAGAGTACCCAACTCTGAGTGCAGCACTCAACCTGACCGCGATCGCGCCACTGAACATCCGACAGTCTCCGGATCTCACGTCATCGGGAGCCAGCCCAACGTGGCAACACTGGAAGCCGCCACCTGGAATGCCGAGAACCGGCACGCTCGGCAGCGTCACCATTCCGGGGGTCGTCTCCCATTTCACCGCGCGTCCGGCCATCGTCTACCTGCCGCCGGCAGCTTTGGTTGCGTCCGGCCCGCAACTCCCGGTCATGATCGTGATGTCCGGACAACCAGGAACACCTTCCGACATATTCGTCAAGGGCGCCTTTCGGCACGCGCTTGATGGCTTCGCTGCCGTACACAACGGAATGGCGCCGATCGTCGTCGTCCCTGACCAGTTGGGGACCCAGACCGCAAACCCGATGTGCGTTGACTCACCATTGGGAAACTCGGCCAGTTACATCACCGTCGACGTTGTGGATTGGATACAGGCGCATCTCAACGTGGATCCGGACCGAACCGCATGGACGATCGGTGGGTTCTCCCAAGGAGGCACCTGCGCGATTCAACTGGGGGCCGCCGACCCAGGCCGATTCGGGTCCATCCTCGACATTTCGGGGCAGGAAGCCCCGCGGAACGGAACGCGTGCACACACGATCGGTGTTGGATTCGGTGGAGACAGCGCGAAATACGACGCTGCTGCCCCGTTGACCATTCTTGCGAAGAACGCACCATACGTCGACGAATTCGCGGTGTTTGCGGTGGGTGAAAATGATACGCGTTACCGGCCAGTGCAGGAAAAGTTATCCCGCGCGGCGATCGCGGCCGGAATGACCGTCGACGCGGTGACCATCAAGGGCACCGCACACGATTGGTACACCGCGACAGAGGGGCTACGCCAGGGCCTTGAACTGGTTGACCAACGGCTTGGGTTGGCTGCCGGATGAGATTCCTGAGACGCATCCCAGTGACTCTCACCCTTGGTGCCATTCTCGTCGTGGTTTCAGCGTTGAGCGGAGGGCTGAGGCGTTCAGTCGCGCCGGGTGTGCGCGAACACTTCGGCACCGGCCTTGACCCGTTCCTTGAACTCAGGTCGTTTCATTCCGTGCTGACATCCGTGTTCCTGGCCAGTGGGCCAGCACAACTCATCGTCACCCTGGTGGCCCTCCTCGTGTTGGTGGGGGTGTCGGAACGCCTGATGGGTTGGTGGCGCACGCTTCTGGCATTCGTGGCCAGTGCCGTGGTCGGAAATGCCATCGGCATTGCGTTGCAGGCCGTCGGCGTGCTGGCCCGTGACGTGTGGGCGCTGGACGTGCGAGATCTGACAACCACCGACCCATTCACACCGATTGCGGGCACCATCATGGCCGCCAGCGCTTTCGCGGGCGGGCTGTGGCGCCGTCGGATTCGGGTGGTCGGATTTGCCGTCCTGATCATGTTTGCCCTCTATTCCGGACAACCGGGAGACCTTTTTCGTCTCATCGCGGCGGTTGTCGGTCTGCTTTTGGGCATGCTGTTTACCCGCCGTCGGATCACGTTCATCTGGAAGCGCAGCTCTTTGGCCGAGTTCCGCGGGCTGCTTGCTGCGGTGCTCGTGATCACCGCCTTCGGGCCACTGATCACAATATTTTCCGCTGCACGCTTCGGACCACTCCACTCACTTGGCCTGCTATTCCGCGATGTGCTTCCACGAATGGCCACGGTCAGCCAGCAGTGCAGGTTGGATAACGGCACGAAGTCTTGTCTTCGCGACCTTGCGCTGGCCAGACTCGACGGAGTCGGCCCGGTATTGCTGGATTTGATGCCGCTCGTCGTGCTGGTCATCGCAGCTCTGGGCATTTTGCAGGCGAAACGGTTCGCCGCGTATCTGGCGATCGCGGTCAACCTGCTTCTTGCCGGGCTTGCAGCGTTCTACTACGGGGTCATTCCATTTTCTGGGGTGCCCTACGCTGCCGTCAACCTGCATTCGCCGTTGGAACGCTCCCTCGCGCTCTGGATTTCCGTTCTGGTTCCCCTTGTTGTGGCGATTCTGATCGCCGTCGGCATCCGCTCGCTGACGGTCCGGGTGGTGCGCCGACATCTTCTGCAATACCTGTTCGCACTGGCAACGACATTTTTGGTTCTCTCGGTTCTCTATCTCGGAGTCGGCTGGCTCACTCGCGCCCAGTTTCGGCCGGCGATCTCCTTTGAAGAACTCCTCACCGACCTTCCCGAACGTTTCATACCAGCGGGTTTCCTTGGTGTTGAACGGATCGAGTTTGTTCCCATTGGTGAGATTTCGCGTCTCGTCTACCAGTGGATCGGGCCCGCATTCTGGCTTGTGGTGGCAATTGGCGCCGTGGTTGTGCTTGGCGCGATCGAACGGGGTGAAAGCGCGGAAGACCGCGCACGCGGGCGCTTACTGGTCCAGCGATGGGGCGGAGGTTCCCTCTCTCACATGACGACGTGGAGGCGCAATCGCTGGTGGTTCTCGCCGGACGGCGAATCTGCTGTCGCGTTTCGACTGGTCAACGGTGTCGCCATTGCCGTCTCAGATCCGATCGGTCCCGCCGGCTCGGCTCCGGGCACGATCGCACTCTTTGCGACCTACTGCGACGACCAGGGGTGGATCCCGGTGTTCTACGCCATCCACGACGATCACCTGGCCACGTTTCGACAGATGGGCTGGTCGTCGATGAACGTTGGTGAGGAGACGGTGCTTCACACCGAGGGGTGGTCTATGACGGGGAGCAAATGGCAGGACGTCCGCAGCGCCCTCAATCGCGCACAACGGCTTGGTGTTCGAGCGGAATGGGCTCAGTACGACCATCTTTCGCTCCTAACCAGCACTCAACTCAACGAAATATCCGAGCTCTGGGTGGCCGAGCGAAACCTTCCAGAATTGGGCTTCACTCTTGGCGGTCTTGCAGAATTGCGTGACCCGTCGGTGTGGTTGATGCTCGCGATCACGCCACAAGGTCGAGTGGAGGGCGTCACCAGCTGGCTTCCCCAGTACCGGGATTCCGAGCTGGTCGGCTGGACACTCGATTTCATGCGACGTCGCCCGGACAGCATGAAGGGGGTAATGGAGTTTCTGATCGCGTCGACAGTTATCCAAGCCCAACACGTTGGAATGGAGATGCTGAGCCTCTCTGCTGCGCCGCTGGCCGTTCACTCCAGCGGTGAGCGGGTCGGCGTTGAGCGCCTGTTGAACTTCATCGGGTCGACGCTGGAGCCGGTGTATGGGTTCCGCTCGCTGCTCCAGTTCAAGCAAAAGTTCCAGCCCGAGTTGCGCCCGCTGCTTCTGGCGTACCCTGAATCATTTCTGCTACCGAATATCGCAACCGCCATCGCCCGCGCATACCTGCCAAGCATGTCGATGAAGCAGACGCTGCACTTCATGCGGAACCTCATCTAACCCACATTTGCGCGGATCTTGACAGTGCTATCCTTAACCGGTGTTGTTCTGTGTGCTCCTCCTTAGCTGCCGCGACGAGTCCTAACTTCAGGCCTCACTCGTCGCGGAGTTCGCTATGGCCCCCCAACCCGGTGTCTGACCACCGAACCAAGGCAGAGAGCTAAGACAATGAAGAACACGCAAACACCGTCGGCAATGCCGGTCCAGAAATATCGTCCATTCCACGAGACGATTGCCGTTGACCTGCCCGACCGCACCTGGCCAGGCAAAACGATCACCGTTGCCCCACGTTGGTGCGCCGTCGACCTCCGTGACGGCAACCAGGCCCTCATCGACCCGATGAGTCCAGAGCGCAAGCAGATCATGTTCGACCTG
>JBDSZO010000187.1:0-1576 GCA_039925105.1 Terrimesophilobacter sp.
TCGGGTGACTCGCGTCATCCGCGGAACCATCGACCAGGTGTGGCGAGCGCACAACGACGCGAATCTTATGAAGCAGTGGTTACTCGGGCCAGACGGATGGACCATGCCGGTCTGCGAAATCGCTGAAGAGGTCGGAGACAGCTACCGCTACGAGTGGGAGAGCGAGGGGGGCGCTGATCGTTTCGGCTTCACCGGCGAGCTCCTCGAATGGGAGGAACCGTACCGCTCGGTCACGACTGAGGCGATGATCGGCATGGACTTCCCGGCAACGCTCAACGAACTCACATTCACTCCGGTTGACGGAGGCACATTGCTTAGCCTCGTGATCACGTACGCGAACGCCGAGCAGCGTGACGCCGTGCTGGCAACAGGCATGACCGGGGGGATGGAGTCGAGTTACGTTCGTCTCGAAGGTTTGCTCGAGTCGAGTCGCGTGAGCTGACGCAACCGAATTACCTCAAACTGACATAATGGACATTATCGGATATAAAGGTCGGTCGGATCGGGCAGTTCTCATCCGATGGCGCTCTGGTTGCAAATTCTTCTCGGCCTCCTCGGTGGCGTTATTGTGCTCTGGCTTGCGCTCGTTGCGTTCCTGTTGCTACAGCAGCGCCGCTCCGGGCAAGCGACAGACTGGCGCGAAATCGCGCGACTAGCGCCAGACGTCGTCAGGCTGATTAAACGGCTCGGCACCGATCGAGCGGTACCGCGAGGCACCCGAATTTGGCTGCTCATACTCCTCGCCTATCTGCTCACGCCAATTGACCTGATCCCGGACTTCGTTCCCGTGCTGGGTTTCGTCGATGACGCGATCATCGTTGCCGTCGCGCTGCGGTATGCCACCAAGCATGCAGGCGCCGCGGCGATTGAACGCAACTGGCCGGGCACAACCGACGGGCTACGAACCGTGTTGGCCCTCACCGGACTGACATAATGGCGGCAGGTCACCCGTCCGCGGTGAAACCTGCGGATTTCTTTGATTCACTCATTGACTGTCTCTCGGTTCTGTCTGGCGGTCAGGCGCCAACGTAGGCAGCGAGATGCTTTCCGGTGAGCGTGGCTGGCTTCTTCACAAGATCTGCCGGCGTTCCCTCGAACACGATTCGGCCGCCATCGTGTCCGGCGCCGGGCCCAATGTCGATGATCCAGTCTGCGTGAGCCATGACCGCCTGGTGGTGCTCGATGACGATGACCGATTTTCCGGAGTCGACAAGCCGGTCGAGCAGTCCAAGCAGGTTCTCGACATCAGCCAGGTGCAGGCCACTCGTTGGCTCGTCCAGAACATAAACGTCGCCCTTGTCAGCCATCTGAGTCGCCAGTTTGAGCCGTTGCCGCTCGCCACCGGACAGGGTCGTCAGCGGTTGGCCAAGTTGCACGTATCCGAGACCGACATCCGCGAGACGCTCCAGGATGGTGTGGGCTGCCGGAATGTGCGACTCCCCCGCACCGAAGAAATCTTTGGCCTCCGACACCGGCATTGTCAGGACCTCGGAAATGTTGCGACCGCCAAAGGTGTACTCGAGCACGGATGCTTCAAACCGTTTGCCCTCACACACCTCACAGACGGTCTCCACAC
>JBDSZO010000188.1:0-2935 GCA_039925105.1 Terrimesophilobacter sp.
CTGTAAATCAGACGTCTCAGACTTCGTGAGTTCGAATCTCGCACTTGCCACAATGACTTCAGCAACCCAACTTCTCGATCTCGCGACCACGTTTGCGCTTGCGGGCGCAGGGTTGGCTGCGCGGCGCCGGGCGGAGGGTGTCGAGATTGCGGCGTCGAAGTCGTCGCTGGAAGATGTCGTCACTAAGGCGGATCGGGAAACTGAGGCGCTCATCCGTTCGTTGATCTCTGATGCGCGACCCGAGGATGGGTTTCTTGGTGAGGAGAGTGCGGCCTCTGGCGGCACGAGCGGCCTGACCTGGGTGGTCGACCCGATCGATGGAACCGTTAACTATTTGTACGGGATCCGGCACTATGCGGTGAGTATCGCGGTGGTGGAGGGCGAACCGGACCCGCAGTTGTGGCGGGCACTTGCGGGTGTCGTGGTGAATCCGGCCATTGGCGAAGTGTTCACTGCGGCTGTGGGGGAGGGGGCGCGATTGGGTGGTTCGCGGATTGCGGTTGCTGCGCCCGTGCAACTCTCTCAGGCGTTGGTCGGTACCGGGTTCTCTTACACGGCTGAGAATCGGGTTCGGCAGGCGAAGACGCTGGTCGGTTTGCTCGGGCGGGTGCGGGATGTCCGACGTCAGGGTTCTGCCGCACTGGATTTGTGTGACGTCGCCTGCGGTCGGATGAATGCTTATTTTGAGCGCGGTTTGAATCCGTGGGATTTGGCTGCGGGGGCGTTGATCGCGAGCGAAGCGGGAGCCCGAGTGAGTGGTTTGGGCGTGGAGCGTCCAGACCATGAGGGTATTCTTGCCGCGGAACCGGCCCTTGCCGCAATACTGGCAAAAGCCTTGGAAGAGTGCGGTGTCTAGGTCTGGGGGTGGCGTAAAGTGCCAAATGCGCGATACTCTTTATCGATCCGTTATATTGGAGGCGGTGTTTCGCCTCCTGAAAATCGAAGTGCTCGGCTTGCCATACCCCCAATGAGTAGGCCGATTGTTGAGGAGTTTAAGTAGTGACAATGTCTTTCGCCGTCGCGTCTCATGCGACGGCTCTCCTCACCTGCGCTCGGCGGGATCGATAGCGAGTGACGAATTTTACGTGGGATGGCGAGCCTGAGCGCTCCGTAAGCGACAGTTCAGGCTCCGGTTTGGCGCAGCTTGGCTTTGACGCTCTCGTTGCGTCGACTACGCGTGCGCCAGCACCTGCACCAGCACCAGCACCTGCACCTGCACCTGCACCGGTCGTCCCGGCACGGTCAACGATTTCGCCGCCCCCGCCAAACCCGATTCTTCGCGCGTTGGATGTCGCAGCACCGACGGCCCAGCCGGTAGCTGACGCCCCGGTGATGACACGGCGTGAGTTGCGCGATCTTGAGCGTGCCGCGGCACTGCGTGCTGAAGCATCCGCTGCGCCCCAAATTTTTATGGCTCCGGGTGTCACGCCGGACGTTTCCACGCCTGTGGTTGTCGAGCCGGAGATCACAACACCTCAGTTCGTTGCACCACAGCTGATCGAACCCAGGACCGTCGAACCCACGGTTGTTGAGTCTCAGATCGTTGATGTCCCGGTGCTGCTTTCGACAATCGTTTCTTCGGTGAGCACACCGGAGGTAGCCTCGCATCAGGCCATTGCCGCAGATAAACGCTCGGGGAAGAAATCTCGGAGCCAGAAGTCGTTCCGCATTCCCCGGCCAGGTCGCTCTGCAGGTCCACATAATCCTGGTCGCAGCCATGAGCCGGCGATCGTGCAGGCCGCCTCAATCAGTGCTGCTGCGAGGGTCAATCCGCGCGCGAGCCACAAGAAGCCGTTCAAGCGCCGGATGTTGTCCAAGCTTCTGTCGGTGAGCGCAATGGTTGGTGCCGCGCTCATGATCGTTTCAACATCCATTCCAGCAAACGCCTTCTTCCCGACGGAAGCCGCCATGCCGCTCGTGGCGACCGCAACCGTGCCCATGGCGAAGGGGTCACAGTCGGTCCAGTCGGCGTCGCTGGCAACCGAGTCGCCGGCGGTCTCCCGTGACGGGTACACGGCGACGTCGCTGAAGGAGAAGATTTTCCTCCGGTATGGTAATCGCAACTTCTCGTACACTGCGGACCCGAACGGTACGATTCGGTGGCCGTTCCCCATCGCTGTCCCGATCAGTGACGGTTACGGTCCCCGCGTGGCACCGTGTCCTGGTTGCTCCACCTACCACCATGGCGTCGATTTCACCCCAGGCATGGGTACCGCTGTTGGGGTGATTGCGGATGGTGTCGTGATTGGCATCAACGATCTCGACTGGAGTTTCGGCCAGCACGTTCTGGTCGACCATGTGATCAATGGGGTGCACATCCAAAGCCTGTACGCCCACATGGAGACCGGTAGCATCCGGGTGACGATGGGACAGGTTTTGAAGGTTGGCGACGAGGTCGGCCAGGTTGGTAGCACGGGGCAGTCGACTGGCGCGCACCTGCACTTCGAGATCCACGTCAATGGCCAGCCGGTTGACCCGTTCGCTTGGCTGCTCGCGAACGCGCACTAGTCACACGTCGCTGAGCCGGTAACCTTCAGCTTCGGTTGATTCCCATTCATCGAATGGGTCACCCGCTACTGCTTCGCGGGCGAGATGAACTGAGCGCTTCATTGCTTCTTCGGACGACCAAATGGCGAGCCCCGTGAGCACCCCCGCGGATCTATCCTGAAGCGTGTGCACACTGATCAGGCCAGGTGCGCCCTCGAGTGCATCGCCGAAACGGTGCATGGATTCGATGAGCGCATCTTCAGCGCCGGGACGTGGTCGGTGCACGGACAGTTGTACGAACATGGCGTTCCTCTCGGGTGACTGGCACGCTTCGACTGCGTCGAATCTACTCCGCTTGCGGGTGCTAGTCTCGTACGGTGCCAATGCGATCTGTGAGGTCGCTTTTGTGCGCCCCCTTAGCTCATTGGTAGAGCACTTCCTTGGTAAG
>JBDSZO010000189.1:0-5881 GCA_039925105.1 Terrimesophilobacter sp.
AGTTGAAGTGCGCGCTCGGCGGGTGCGAGGGCGACCGGTTGTTCGATTGTCATTCTTCCTCCAGAAGTGCTGCGGCAGTTGCCTCGTCGGTGACGATGACGGTGCACAGCCCACTCGTGACCACCGCACGTGCGATGTCATGCTTTGCTTCGCCCGCCACGACGAAGATCGCGGTTTCGGTGGCGCGCAGCTGCTCAAGCCCGAGCCCAACGGTACGCTCGTCGAGACCCGGATCGACCGGGTTGCCGTTCGCATCGATGTAACGTCCGACAACGTCTCCGACAGCGCCCTTGCGCACGAGCTCTTCGACGTCGCCGGTGGTCAGATATCCACTGTCGACGAGCACCGATGAGGCATCGGCGACTCCGGCGCTGTACAGGTAGACGGATGCCGCGGCGGCCTTGTCAATGACGCTTGCGACGGTGCGGTCCGATTCGATGGCCCGCTTGGTTTCCAACCGCTCCAGAATTGCCGGACTTGGGAGCAATACCGCCTGCCCGTTGGCCTTCTCGGCAATGGTGACCGCTGTCGTCGATGCGGTCCCCGCGCGCCGATTGAGACTCACCCCGCCGTTAATCTGTACGACGGTAACGCCTCGCGCCCATCCCTGCGGCAGGTGGGCAGCGACCTCGTCGAGTGTTCTCCCCCACGAGATCCCGAGTGTTCGCGGGACGGGCCGAAATGACGCAAGGTAGTCCGCGGCCGCCTGGGCAACGCGGGAACGCAAGTCATCGGCATCCGGGATGACTATCGCGTCCTTCAGGCCGAACCGCTCCCGGAGTTCGCGCTCGACACCGAGGCGACGGGCACGGGGATGTACGATTTCGATCCGCACAATGCCGTGTTCCCGTGCACGGGTGAGTAGTCGGCCAACTTTCCAGCGCGTTACGCCAAGAAGCGCCCCGATTTCATCCTGCGTCTTGTCCTCGTCGTAGTAGAGCTCGGCAATGCGCACGGTGAGCAGTTCGGTGTCTTCTGCAATTGTCATGACCGTCTCCTCACCTTCAAGGCTAGGTCGGAGAACCGTGTCCCGCAACGAAAGTTGCACGATTTGCTCATATGAGCAAGTTAATTTGACCGTTCTGCACCAACGCGCGGCCCGATGACCAATCATCGTCCCCATAAAACGAGTTCCATTAAGCTCAAAGAATGGGCAACCCGCTGGCACTCGCGATCGACCTTGGTGGAACGAAAGTTGAGGCCGCACTTGTCGATGCGAATGCCCATCTGATAGCGGAGAGCCGATTTCGTCAACCCACCGGTCGCGACGCGACGGCCGAAGAACTTGCCGCGAGCGTGCGCACCGTCGTGACCTCGGCGATTTCACGGAAACCGGACGATTCGGCCATTCTCGGCGCAGGCATCGGTTCCGCCGGACCGCTCCACCTTGCGCAAGGGCTGGTTTCTCCGTTGAACCTCCCCGCCTGGCGCGACTACCCATTGCGCGCCCTGGTGGAAGACCTTCTGCCGTCCACTCCGGTAACGCTTCGCATGGACGGCGAGTGCATCACTCTTGCAGAACACTGGGTGGGCGCCGCGCACGGCGTCGACAACGTCATGGGCATGGTGGTGTCGACCGGAATCGGCGGCGGTCTGATCCTGCACGGTAAGACCGTGTCCGGTCCCACCGGCAACGCAGGACACATCGGCCATGTTGAGGTCGCCGGCTTCAACACCCCGTGCGCGTGTGGCGGACACGGCTGCCTCGAAGCTGTCGCATCCGGACCGCGGACGGTGGCCTGGGCGCGCGGACAGGGCTGGAACGGTACATCGGGTGAAGATCTCGCGGAAAGCTACCTCAACGGTGACAGTATCGCCAGAGCCGCAATTGCCCGCGCGGGAACAGCTATCGGCCAGGCTATCGCCTCGGCAACCGCCCTGACCGATCTGGAACTGGTGACGATTGGTGGCGGCTTCTCCCACGTGACGCGCGACCTGTTCGACCACATCCGCACCGCCATCGACTCACACACCGAGTTCGGCTTCGTCAGAAAAGTGCGCGTCGTGCCCTCCGCCTTGTCCGGCGATGGCCCGCTCATCGGAGCAGCAGCTCTCGTTCACCGTGCAAAACTGCTTGACTAGCGTGCTGCACGGTTACCCAGGATTCCGGCGGTCTCGTCCTCCACGAATCGCGGCCATTTCAGCGTGAAACCGAAATAGACCAGTATTGCTGCGGTTGCCGTCAGCAGGGTCAGTGATCCCTCCCAGCCGCCCGTCGCGTCGTGGAGGAGGCCAACCGCGAGCGGGCCAAGCGCGGCAAGCAGGTAGCCGATCCCTTGCACAAATCCGCTTACGGCAATCGCACCATCGTGGGTTCTGGTCCGAAGATTGATGAGGGCGAGTGCAGCCGGGAAGATGAGCTGCCCGAACCCGCACGCTGTAATCCACAGCCACGGTGACACCTCGGGGGCTACCAGCAGCCCAAGGTAGCCGATCATGAACCCCGCAGCACCAATGTGCAAAATCCAGCCCACATTGTTCAACCGTGTGGCAAGAATCGGTGCGATCAGCGACGCCCCCATCCCCAGGATTCCCCAATAGCCCAGCAAGACGCCGCCCTCGAAATCGCTCACCCCAACATGCTCAACCAGCAGTTTCGGCAACCACGCGAACAGGGAATAGGCCTGGACGGAACCCAGCGAAAACACAATCGCAAGGCTCCACGCGACGCGGGAATGCCAAACCCTGCCGACCATTTTGGCGTCCGGCTCATCGACCTCCGGTGCCTCATCGACGGCAACCAGCGCGGCGGTCCGCAGGGCAACTCGGCGGTTTCGCAGCAACAGGATGATCCAGGGCGGCAGGCTTGCGAGCGCCAAAACGGCCCACACCCCAAGGGAGACCCGCCAACCGCCAACGTTTGCGATGGGCACGGCGAAAGCCGGCGGCACGGTGGTTCCCAGAGCAAGGCAGCTTGCGTAGATCGATGTCAAAAGCCCGATCCGGTCCGGGAAGTAGCGCTTCACGATCGGCGGCAGCAGGATGTTGCCGATGCCAGCCGCAGCAAGCGCAACAAGGCTTCCCAGAAAAAGCGTCCAGTATTCACCGGCGACTGCGCGAACGGCCAGACCAGCAACCATCGCCACCATGGAAAGAATCAGGAATCGTTCGAGACCCAGCCGGCGTGCCATCCGTGGTCCACCAATGCCGGCCAGTGCGAACAGGAGCGGTGGCAGCATTCCGACAGTCCCGAGCGCGAGAGCATCCAGCGGGATGTCCACCGCCACCAGGTCGACAACTGCCGACAGCGAGGTCGCTGCTGAACGAAGGTTGATCGACACCAGCACAATGCCCACCAGGGCAAGTGTGCGGCCCGCCCAGAGTGGCACCCGCGGGAGCGGGGTCACTCGGTGACCATCGGAATGGGGTTATTCAGGATCCGCCGCGCGTCTTCGACATCTCGGCCAATTCGGTCGATGAGGGCGTTAACACTGATGAACTTCTCCATGCCGCGGATCCGGTCGACAAACTCGAGTTCGAGAGTTTTGCCATACAGGTCAATATCGCGGTCGAGAAGGTGGGCCTCTACCTGCTTCGGCGGCACACCGGTGAACGTCGGGTTATTTCCGATCGACACCGCCGCCGGAAAGCGGTTGCCGTCCACGATCGCAAAGGCGGCGTAGACGCCGTCCGCCGGGATCACACCCTCCAGGTCGGTGTCCAGGTTTGCTGTCGGAAATCCCAGTTCGCGGCCGCGCCGGGCCCCCGGCACCACAACACCGCGAAGAGTGGAAGCCCTCCCCAACAAGCTCGACGCCCCAGCAATGTCTCCGGCAGCTAGCAGCTCGCGAATCCAGGTCGACGACACGCGACGCCCCTCGTGTTCCTCTACCGCAAACTCGCGGACGGTAAAACCGTGGCGGAGGCCAAACTCCCGCAGCAGAGCAACATTCCCAACACCGCCCTTGCCGAAATGGAAATCCCCACCAACGTAAATGAGTCTGGCATTCAATGCGTCAACGAGCACGCGGCTGACGAATGCTTCGGCGGAGAGTTCGCTGACCGTCTTGTCGAAGGTGAGCATCAGCGTCGCCTGGACCCCTTCGGCGTCCAGAAGTTCAAGTTTCCTGGCATTGCTGAGCAAGGCGACAGGGCACGCGTCAGGCGACAGCAGGCTGAGCGGGTTCCGGTCAAAGGTCAACACCGTCGGAACAAGGGCCCCGCCCTTCGCTTCGCGCAACAACTCGTCGATCAGGTGGCGATGGCCGACATGGACGCCATCAAATTTACCGATCGTGACCGCGGACGGCCCGAAATCGTTTGGGAGGGCGTCGGGATCCGTGAACACGTCCATGGTCACTGCTCGGCGGCTGTCTCGGGACGACCTCGCGTACCCAACCACACCATGCCGAGCACTGGAAGTACCAGCGGAACGAACAAATAGCCTCTCCCGAACACCGACCACACCGTGTCACTGGGAAACAGCACCGTGTCGAAGATGCTCAGGAAGCCGACAACGAGCACGCCAAGAAGTTCGAAGCTGATGGTGATCCAGGCCAGACGATACCAACCCCGCCCACGCTTCACCAGCGCGAACGTCGCAACGATATACACGAGCGCGGACAGTGCCGACAGCAGGTAGGCCACCGGGGCCGTGTCGAATCGGGTCGCAATCTGCACGAATGATCGACCGGTGGCGGCAAGCGCGAGGATGGCATAGACGATGATGAGCACGCTACCGATGCCCCGAGAACGCGGTGTGACTGTGGATTCCATCAGGTCAAGGCTAAGGGATGCTGACTGCCGCCTCAGGCCAGTTGCACGGTCCAGATTTGCAGCATCCGGTACAGCATGATGGCGGCCGCGAGACAGGCAACCCCCAGAACCACTGTGCTCCACTTGCTTCGCTCAACCAGCCCCCAAAACCCTGCAAGCGGCAGCAGCAGGATTGCCGAGATCAGGTAGGTATAAAACTCCAGCGGATTTCCGCTCGGCAGGTTGCCGAACGCCGGTGCGAGAAGTGAAACCACAAGTTGGGCGACGAGAAGTACCTCAACGATCAGGGTCGCCCCAAGGCTCAGGTCGTTGGGGATTGAGCCGGCAAAACCGACAGCGAGACAAAATAGCCCTGCGGCCACCGCGACGGCGATCTGCAGGTACGCGAACCACTCAACCAACTACGCCACCTCATCTTCCGGAAAGTTAACCAGCACACGGGCGACGCCGTCAGATATCTCAACCAGTCCGGCCAGGGATCCCTGCGCAGTGATTGCTGCAACCGGAGCACCATCGGCCACCTCCACGCTGACACGTTTGCCGTGCGAGAGGTCTCCCGCCTGCTGCTCGGTAAGCCGCAGAACCGGAAACAGACCTTCGGCGACCGATGTCGGCGACAGGAAAACCGACGCGACGTCGAGCTCATCGAGCGCCGACGAATCACGCACATCGAATTCGCCAATTCTCATTCTGCGCAGTGCGGTGAGATGTCCTCCGACTCCCAGCCGAACCCCAATATCTCTCGCGAGCGCGCGAACGTACGTGCCAGATGAACACCGAACGCGAACGTCCACGTCGAGGCCAGCATCGCGGTGCATCGCCAGGGCGTCAAACTCGGAAACGATCACCGTGCGGGGAGCCAGCTTTACCTCTTCGCCAGCCCGGACCCTGGCATAGGACCGCCTGCCATCCACCTTGATCGCACTCACCGCAGACGGCACCTGGCGGATTGTGCCAGTGAGCCGCAGGATTTCTGCGCGAATCGCCTCCCCGCTCACCGCCGCAAGTGTTGAAGGGTCAGCCTGGCGATCAGCGGGACTGTCCGCATCATCGGTGGGCGTTGACGACCCGAGCCGAATCGTTGCCAAATATTCCTTGTCGAGCCCAACAAGGTAGGTCAGGAGCCGGGTTGAACTATTGACTCCGAGAATGAGCAGCCCGGTGG
>JBDSZO010000190.1:0-4184 GCA_039925105.1 Terrimesophilobacter sp.
GGATCGAGTTCATCGAGGTTTCGCCGGACCGTTCTGTCGCGCGGATGCCCGTCGAAGGCAACACGCAGCCGTACGGGATCCTGCACGGCGGTGCACATCTCGTGCTTGCTGAGTCTCTGGGTTCGACATCAGCGCACGTGCACGCCGGCCCTGGACGCTACGCGGTCGGCATTGAGATCAGTGCCAGCCACTCGCGCTCGGTCACGAGTGGTTGGGTGACCGCAACCTGCACGGCGATCAGTCTTGGCCGAACCCTGACGGTGCACGAAATCGTTCTGACGGACGACGACGGAAACCGTCTCTCCACCGTGCGGATGACGAACCTGTTGCGTGACGCTTAGGTTTGATCATCCACAACGTTGCGGCAAATCGATTGCGAAAGGGAGCATCGTTGGGCGGAAGCAGGAGTGGCCAATGATCGGAGCCGAGTGCCCTGTCTCCTGGGGTGGCCTGCACAATGTGCGCGATCTTGGCGGCCTCCCGTGTCGACGTGGCGTGACTGCGTTCGGACGCGTATACCGGTCTCCGCGTCTCGATGACTTGGATGCCTCAGCGTGGGGCGACCTCGACCGTGATGGAATTCGAACTATCGTCGACCTTCGAAACGACGACGAGGTCGCAGTTTTGCGGCTGAGGCCAGAGCACGTCAACGTGGTGCGTGCGCCGATTGAAGATCAGACCGACGCCGAGTTCATGCGCGTGTGGGGTGCATCCTTGGGCTCGCCCGCGTACTACCCGGAGAATTTGCGGCGTTGGCCAAAACTCGTCGCACAAGCGATTGCCGCTGTCGCCGATGCTCCTATCGGTGGAGTGCTCGTGCATTGTTCTGCGGGTCGAGACCGCACTGGACTCATCGCGGCGCTCCTTCTTGACCTGGTCGAGGTTGAGCATCATGCGATTCTTGCTGACTACGAACTCGGCGTGCGGGCGACCAACGATTTTCTGCTCGGCTTGCAGCATCCGCATGAGCGTCCGAAGTCAGAGCGGGACCTCGAGAATGCGGTTTTGACCGCGCGCAGAGATCTCGGAGCACTGCTCGACGAGCTGGACATCCGCAGCTATCTGCTCAGCTCTGGCGTTACCGAGATTCAGTTGGAGAAACTTCACCGACGCATGCTGGCACCCGGTCGGTAACGGTCATTCTTGTGCATCCGAGCCCGACAATGCGGTGTTTCACCATCCGTGCGGAGGTTTAAACCAGCGCATTGATGGCGAAACCCAGCATGGTTGGCCGGGACGGGAGCCGGCGAGTCAGCCCTTCTTGGCCGAGAGCTGATCGATGATCGCGACCGCGACGTCGTGCATGGTGAGGCGCCGGTCCATGGATGCTTTCTGAATCCAGCGGAACGCTTCAGGCTCACTAAGACCCATTTTTTCGTTCAACAGGCCCTTGGCTCGGTCAACAATTTTGCGGGTCTCGAACCGTTCAACCAGGTCTGTTACTTCAGACTCGAGCGTCACAATCTGGGCGTGACGCGCCAGAGCGATCTCGATCGCCGGAAGCAGGTCGTTCGGCGTGAACGGTTTAACAACATACGCAAGAGCGCCGGCCTCGGTTGCCCGCTCCACCAACTCCTTCTGGCTGAATGCGGTCAACAAAACCACCGGCGCAATGTGGTTCTTGCTGAGCTGCTCGGCTGCGGAGATCCCGTCAAGCTTCGGCATCTTCACATCCATGATCACCAGATCGGGGCGCAGCTCGGTTGCCAGCTCGACCGCTTTCTCACCATCACCGGCCTCGCCAACGACGTCAAAGCCGTTGTCACGCAACGTTTCGACAATGTCGAGGCGGATGAGCGACTCGTCCTCGGCGACGACGACACGGCGGCGGGGGGTTTCGGTTGCTTCGCTGTCAGTCACGGATCAAAGCTTACGGTAATCTTGTGGCTGGCTACTGTGCGCCGGTGTGGCGGAATGGCAGACGCGGAGCACTCAAAATGCTTTGCTCGAAAGGGCGTGTGGGTTCAAGTCCCACCACCGGCACAGAAATCTTTGATCCAGCGACTACTGGTTCGCCCACGCCGGAGCAACCGCGTTCAGCGCATCACCGATCGTGTGTACCCGCATGTCGTTGGTCGAACCGGTGATTCCTGGAGGCGACCCGGAGATGACTACCACCTTGTCACCGATCTCAGCGAGACCCTCCGCCAGAAGCGTGTCATCCACTTGACGGAACATCGCATCGGTGTGAGTGACCATGTCAACCAGGAATGACCTAATACCCCAGGTCAACGCCATCCTGCGCCGGATCCCCTCGATAGGGGTGAACGCCAGCATCGGAATGTGGGAGCGGATTCGTGACATCCGACGCGCGGAATCACCGGATTGGGTGAACACGCAGAGGTACTTTGCCTCCACAAATTTCGCAACTTCCGCCGCGGCAAGAGTGACTGCTCCACCCTGGGTGCGCGGTTTCGTGCCCAGGGGAGGAATCCGTTCCAGGCCATGGTCTTCGGTGGACTCAATGATCTTCGCCATCGTCTGAACGGTGATCACCGGAAACTCACCAACGCTCGTCTCACCGCTCAACATGACAGCGTCCGTGCCATCCAGAACAGCATTGGCAACATCGGACGTCTCGGCTCGTGTCGGGCGCGGACTGGAGATCATCGACTCCAACATTTGCGTCGCAACGATAACCGGCTTCGCCATGCGGCGGCACATCTCGACCGCTTCCTTCTGCACGATCGGTACCGCCTCAAGGGGAAGCTCAACACCCAAATCGCCGCGCGCCACCATGATGCCGTCGAATGCGTCGATGATCTCCTCAAGGTTGTCGACCGCCTGCGGCTTCTCGATTTTCGCAATCACCGGGACCTTGCGACCCTCTTCCGCCATAATTTCGTGCACCCTAACGATGTCGTCAGCACTCCGCACGAACGACAGCGCGATCAGGTCGGCACCGAGCCCGAGCCCCCAGCGCAAGTCTTGCTCATCCTTGTCGGAGAGAGCGGGAACGTTCACGGCAACACCGGGCAGGTTGATGCCCTTATTGTTGGATACTGCACCGGGAACCTCAACGGTCGTTGTGACGTCAGTTCCGTCTTTTTCGGTCACACGGAGGGTGACTTTGCCGTCATCGATGAGAAGCGCGTCCCCGACTTTCACGTCTGCCGGTAAGCCCTTATAGGTGGTGGAACAACGAGCCTGATCGCCGACAATGTCATCGGTGGTGATGGTGAAGACGTCGCCAACTTCGAGGTCATACGGTCCGCCCTCGAACTTGCCAAGACGGATCTTCGGCCCCTGCAGGTCGACCAGTACGGCCACCGCACGCCCCGACGCCTCGGCAGCGCGACGCACATTGTTGTATACCTCTTCGTGGACCTCATAGGTGCCGTGACTGAGGTTCATTCTGGCAACGTCGACGCCAGCATCGATGATGGCCCGGATGTTCTCGTAGCTGGAGGTTGCCGGACCGAGGGTTGCCACAATTTTCGCGCGTCTCATGAATACCTTCTGTTGTGATTGTTCGATTGAGGAAATTTAAAGGGCCATCGCCCGGTCGGATGGTTTGACCGGGAACGGCAATTCGGTGTCCCCTTCAAGGTAGCGGTCAACGGCTGCGGCCGCGGCACGGCCTTCAGCTATCGCCCACACAATGAGCGACTGCCCACGGCCAGCATCCCCGGCAACAAATACCCCCGGCGCGCTGGTCTGATAGCCCTCATCGCGCACGACGGTACCCGATTCAAGTGGTACTCCTAATTCGGACTCAATGGCGCGACTCTCTGTTCCGGTAAACCCCAGCGCCAGCAGCACCAGGTCGGCGGGAATTTCACGCTCTGTGCCGGACTTGGGAACCCGGCGACCATCCAGGTACTCGGTTTCGGCAACCCGGATCGCCCGAACCTCACCAGCGGTGTTGGACAAGAATTCGACCGTGGATGCAAGGAACACGCGTTCCCCACCCTCCTCGTGTGCGCTGGAGACTTCAAACAACAGCGGGTGGGTCGGCCACGGTTGGTGTTCAGCACGCTCAAGCGGGGGTTGCGTGCCGATTGCGAGTGTTGTGACAGACAGTGCACCCTGCCGGTGTGCGGTGCCGAGGCAGTCCGCGCCGGTGTCGCCGCCGCCGAGAATCACCACGTGACGGCCTTCGGCGCTGATCTGGTTTGACACGGCATCCCCGGCGCCGACCCGGTTTTGCTGCACCAGGTATTCCATCGCGAAGTGAACGCCGG
>JBDSZO010000191.1:0-4493 GCA_039925105.1 Terrimesophilobacter sp.
GACCGCCGAGTTGCACGATTACCCCCACCAGCTCACCGCTCGCACTCTCGGCCTCGATCACTTCGAGAACATCCTCGAGCGTTAGCGGTTCGAAGTACAGCCGGTCCGAGGTGTCGTAGTCGGTGGACACCGTCTCTGGGTTGCAGTTGATCATGATCGTTTCGTAGCCGGCATCCGACAGCGAAAACGCTGCATGAACGCAGGAGTAGTCGAATTCGACACCCTGCCCGATTCGGTTCGGGCCGGACCCGAGAATGACCACCTTGCGGCGGTCGCTCGGAATCACCTCGGTTTCGAGGTCGTAACTGGAGTAGTGGTACGGGGTGAGGGCAGGAAATTCGCCCGCACAGGTGTCGACCGTCTTGAAGACCGGGCGAACACCCTCATTGTGGCGGATGGCGCGCAGTTCTGACTCCTCGAGTCCGCGAAGCTGCGCCAGTTGGGTGTCGCTGAACCCGTGGTTTTTCGCCTCACGCAACAGCGGCGCGTCGAGTGTCTCGGCCGTGCTGACCTTCGCTGCAACCTCATTGATGAGCACAATCTGGTCGATGAACCACGGATCGATAGCTGTCGCGTCAAACACTTCCTGAATGCTGGCTCCAGCACGAAGCGCCTGCTGCACCGTCACGATGCGCCCGTCGGTTGGCATTCTGGCTACCTCCAGCAGCGCGTCCTTATCTCCGGGACTTCCCGCCCAGTGGAAGCTTGAGCCACGCTTTTCCAACGACCGAAGTGCCTTCTGAAGTGCAGTCGTGTAATTGCGCCCGATCGCCATCGCCTCGCCGACCGACTTCATGGTCGTGGTGAGGGTCGGATCCGCGGCAGGGAACTTCTCGAACGCGAAACGCGGAACCTTCACAACGACGTAGTCCAGTGTCGGCTCGAAACTTGCCGGGGTTACCCCGGTGATGTCGTTCTGGATCTCATCGAGCCGGTATCCGATTGCCAGCTTCGCGGCGATCTTGGCTATCGGGAACCCGGTCGCCTTACTGGCCAGTGCGCTCGAACGCGACACCCGCGGGTTCATTTCGATGACGATGACCCTGCCGTTTGCCGGGTCGATGGCGAACTGGATGTTGCAACCGCCGGTATCCACCCCGACCAGTCGAATGATCTCGATTCCGATATCCCGGAGGTTCTGAAATTCACGATCGGTGAGGGTGAGCGCTGGCGCAACGGTGATCGAATCCCCCGTGTGCACGCCGACCGGGTCCACATTCTCGATGGAGCATACAACGACGGTGTTGTCCGAGGTGTCGCGCATGAGCTCAAGCTCATACTCTTTCCAGCCCAGGATCGACTCCTCGAGCAGCACCTCGGTCGATGGAGACTGGTGCAAACCGTCCGTCACCATCCTCACCAGTTCGACTTCGTCGTGTGCAAAGCCGCTGCCGAGGCCGCCCATTGTGAATGACGGGCGAATGACGAGCGGGTAGCCGAGGTCTTCGGCGAACTCGATCGCCTCCTCGACGGTGTGGGCGATGTGGGAGCGGGCAACCTCAGCACCGGCTTCAATCACCAGGTTCTTGAAGAGTTGCCGATCTTCACCCTTGTTGATCGCCTCGAAATTTGCGCCGATGAGTTCAACGTTGTACTTCTCAAGCACACCGTGCTCATGAAGCTGGATTGCTGCGTTGAGTGCCGTCTGCCCGCCCAATGTCGGCAGAATCGCATCCGGACGCTCCTTGGCGATGATGGTCTCGATGACCTCACGGGTGATCGGCTCGACGTATGTTGCATCGGCAAAGTCCGGGTCGGTCATGATCGTGGCCGGGTTGGAGTTGATCAGGATGACCCGAACGCCTTCTTCGCGCAGCACGCGGCAAGCCTGCGTGCCAGAGTAATCAAACTCGCAGGCCTGGCCGATCACTATCGGCCCTGATCCGATGACCAGCACCGAGCGGATGTCGTCGCGCTTGGGCATCAGGCAGGTCCCCTTGTCGTCGATGCTGGATCAGCGATGCCCGATTCGGAACGGCCAATGACCATCTCTCTGAACCGGTCGAACAGGTAGTTCGCATCGTGTGGCCCTGCTGCCGCCTCCGGGTGGTACTGCACAGAGAAGGCGGGGATGTCGAGCGCGTTCAAGCCCTCGACGACGTTGTCGTTCAGATTCACGTGGCTGACCTGTACCCGCCCGAACCCGGCGGGAGACTGGGTGGGCTCCCCGAGGGGAGCGTCGACAGCGAAACCATGATTGTGGGCGGTGATCTCTGTACGCCCGGTCGCGATATCAACGACCGGTTGATTGATTCCGCGGTGCCCGAACGGGAGTTTGTAGGTTCCGAACCCGAGTGCACGCCCGAGGAGCTGGTTCCCGAAGCAGATTCCGAAGAACGGCAACCCAGCACGCAGGATCTCCCGCAGCAGTTCGACGTGTGAATCGGATGCGCCCGGATCCCCGGGGCCATTCGAGAAGAACGCCGCATCCGGTGAGAGTGCGAAAAGTTCCGTGGCGGTGATCGACTGGGGAACTACCGCAACCTCGAATCCGCGCGCGCTCAGGTAATTAAGCGTCGAGGTTTTCACGCCGAGGTCGAGAACGGCAACAAGGCCCACACGCTCGCCCTGTGGGGAAAGAGTGTATGTCTGCTCGGTGGACACTGTCGCCGACAGGTTGAGTCCGGTCATCGATTCACCGGAACGCACCGTGGCCAGCTGGTCGTCTTCGGAGACCTCCGCAGCGTCACCGGAAAAAATTCCTGCCCGCATGACACCGACCGACCGCAACCGCCTGGTCACCGCCCGAGTATCGATGCCGCTGATACCGACAATGCCCTGGCTGACCAGGTCGTCGTCCAGCGACCGGACCGCACGGAAGTTCGACACCATCCTGGCCGGATCACGCACAATGAACCCGGCAACCCAGATGCGATCTGACTCCGGGTCTTCGTCGTTGACACCGGTGATCCCGATGTGTGGCGCAGTCATGAGCACGATCTGCCCCGCGTAGGACGGGTCAGTGAGCGTCTCCTGGTAGCCGGTCATCCCGGTTGAAAACACTGCCTCGCCGAGCGTTGTGCCCTGCGCCCCGTAACTCTGCCCCTCGTAACGGGTGCCATCTTCGAGGACCAGAACCGCACGGGACTTTTCGTTTACGGCGTTGGCTGTCTGGTTCATCGCGTACCCCCGACGAGAGTTGACGCCACGCTGAGCACCGTTTCGGTCGAGTTGTCGAGCCGCAGATAGCTGTCGACGTCCGTTTCGCCGAGCCGCCAGGCAATCCGAAGCAGCCCACCGGGTTCCACCCCTTTATCGATCACCCAACTGGAACGATCGACGTTTAGGATGGCGGCGGAGGCGATGAATACCGGGTTCTGTCCGGTCAGTTCAAGAATCAATCCTTCATCGGTGACGGTGATGGTTGCGCGTGACCGGAAACCCAATCCTCGCACTGCAACACGTTCCAACGGTTGGTCGGCGAGGGTTGTGGCGACGTACAGCCCGTCGGCAGCCGCCCGGCTTTCGCTCACAATCGTTGGCGGCTCAGGCGGGCGTGGAATATCCCGCTGGCGCGCCGCCCTGGCACGCCAGCCCGCGAACATTCCGACGAAAGCGAGGAGGATGACAGCCACCACGATAATGGTGGGCAAAACCTTATCCATGCGAGGCGACTCCTGAATTCGACGCAGCGAGCTGTTCGGCTATCTCTTTCTGGTCAACGAGTTCTCCGTCGCGCACCGTCGCGTAGCCGTGGTGAATGGTGTGGATGACCTTGCCGGGGAGTTCCCTCGCCAGGTAGGGCGAGTTCGTGCTTTTCCCCCGCAACGCGCTCCGGTCAAATATGCGCGACGCACCGACGTCGTAGAGGGTCAAGTTTGCGGGCTCACCAACAGCTATTCCGTTGGCGTAACCGGGCAGGCTTCCGATCTGCGCGGGCGTGCGCGAGAACACCCGGGCGATGTCATTCCAACCGAGCATCCCGGTGTCCACGACCGCAAGCTGTACAACGGACAGCGCGGATTCGAGACCAACCATTCCCATCGCCGCGGCCTCCCATTCGCAGTCCTTGCTCTCCGGTGGATGGGGGGCGTGATCCGTCGCGACAATGTCGATGGTCCCGTCGGCAAGCCCCGCCCGCAGCGCATCAACGTCTTCTGAGCGTCGCAGCGGTGGGTTCACTTTGAACCGCGCGTCGTAACCGAGCGCGAGATCCTCCGTGAGCAGCAGATGATGCGGGGTGACCTCCGCGGTGACAGCGATGCCGCGAGCCTTTGCCCAGCGGATCACGTCGACGGAACCGGCGGTCGACAGGTGGCACACGTGCAGGCGGGCTCCGACGTGTTCTGCCAGCAGAACGTCGCGCGCGACGATCGCTTCCTCGGCAACGGCAGGCCAACCGCCAAGACCGAGTTCGCTGCTGAGAGCGCCCTCGTTCATTTGCGCGTCTTCGGTGAGCCTTGGCTCTTGCGAGTGCTGAGCGACGACGCCGCCGAAACTTTTGACATATTCCAGCGCTCGACGCATGAGAAGTGCGTCGGAAACGCACTTGC
>JBDSZO010000192.1:0-14018 GCA_039925105.1 Terrimesophilobacter sp.
AAAGAGAACTCGCGCCGGTACCTGATAGAGAATCCTGCGATCGCCAACGAGATCGAGAACAAGATCATGAACAAACTCGGGATCAGTGCCGAGGCGAAGGCTGCTGCTGCAAAGCTTGCTGCTGCCGCTCAGGCGCTCGCACTCGCCGACAGCGCTGAATCACGCAGCGCTGAATCAGGCAGCGCTGAATCAGGCAGCGATTCGAGGAACATTGACTCGAACAAGGTTGACTCAATTCAAGACAAGCTGGCCAGCCGCAAGGCAGTCAACGCCTAACTGGAGCCGACAATGGGCACCCTGAGCTACCTACCCGGCGTGAATGTGCCTGTTGAGCACGCCGCGAATGTCCCTGTTGAACCCGGCACGGGCGCGGTCGATGGCCGTAGCGCCCCCGCGCCGGGTAACAGCGGTGGCACGCCGGCCAGCGAATCACCTGCAGAATCGGACGGGGCCGAGCTGGACGGGGCCGAGCTGGACGGGGCTCAACGGGAGGATCGGATTGCACAAGAGCACCGGACTGCACAGGAGCACCGCGCTGAGAACGTGAGCATGAGCGCGCTCACTCGGCGTGGAATGTCGCGCTGGGAGTTGGGCGAGAAACTCCTGGCCCGTGACCTCGATCCGTGCATTGTCGAGTCCGAACTGGACCGGCTGGAAGGTGTGGGACTCATCGATGATGAGGCACTGGCAGAAACCATCGTGCGCACACAGCGCGAACGCAAAGGGCTGGGACGTTCCGCGCTTGGCGCTGAACTTCGCCGTCGCAGAATCGACCAGACCTACATTGACGAGGCGCTCGACCAGCTCGACGACGAGGACGAACTCGTACGAGCCCAGGGGTTGGCCGACCGTCGCGCACAGCAGCTGCAACGGCTTGATCGGCAAACCGCCGAGCGTCGACTGTCCGGGTACCTGATGCGAAAAGGGTATACGGGAGCGGTCGTGCGCACGGTTGTGGATCGAGCGCTTCCCCGAGGCAGTTCTACGGTCCGCTTTCGCTGAGTGCAGTACCCACGCAGGGCCTCTTGGAGCTTCCCTTAGGATCGAGAACGTGAAACTGGTCCACACGGGCACTGTGCTCATCATCGCTGCCACAGCATTGGCAGGTTGCACTGTTGCGGGGTCAGAGCCGACACCAACCACGACACCCACCCCGGCACCGACTGTGCACATCGACACCTCGAAGCACATTGGCGAACAGGTCGACCCCGTTAATACGGTGTGGAGCGGAACTGACTCCGGCGGTGACCTGACCACCTTCACCCTTCACGCAGATGGCACCGTCGCTGTCAGCTACTCGAACAACACCTACGACTACCCCGGCGACACCTGGCGTGTTGAAGGCGGGGTCCTCAAAATCGAGGTCTATCTGGACGCCAACGACGGTCTGGCTGAGTATGTGGCAACCTACAGTCCGGAGAGCAAAACACTCGATGCCACGATGCGTACAACGAAGACCGCAAAAGAGCTCACCGTCACCCTTTCCCAGAAATAGCCCGTTCCCAAAAAAGTCTCCCGACAATTCAGGCTTAGGCTGGATTCATCATGACCACAATCGCGCCAGAGAGACCCCGCAGTTACGAGGTCCGCACCTATGGCTGCCAGATGAACGTCCACGACTCTGAGAGGCTCAGTGGCTCTCTGGAGGCGGCAGGATACGTTCGCGCTGACGGCAACCAGGCGGACGTTGTCGTGATCAACACCTGCGCTGTTCGCGAGAACGCCGACAACAAGCTCTATGGCAACCTCGGCATGCTGGCCTCCGTGAAGGAGGAACATGCCGGCATGCAAATCGCTGTCGGCGGGTGCCTCGCCCAAAAGGACAAAGGCGTAATCCTTGAAAAAGCGCCCTGGGTGGACGTCGTGTTCGGCACCCACAACATGGGTTCGCTTCCTGTCCTGCTCGAGCGGGCTCGGCACAACGGCGAGGCACAGCTCGAAATTCTTGAATCGCTGGAAGTGTTCCCATCGACCCTCCCCACCCGCCGCGAATCGCACTACAGCGGGTGGGTATCAATCTCCGTCGGCTGCAACAACACGTGTACGTTCTGCATCGTGCCGTCGTTGCGCGGCAAAGAGAAAGATCGTCGCCCGGGTGATGTTCTCGCCGAAATTCAGGCGCTGGTCGATGACGGCGTTGTCGAAGTCACCCTGCTCGGCCAGAATGTGAACTCCTACGGCGTCGAATTCGGCGACCGCCAAGCATTCAGCAAGCTGTTGCGAGCGGCCGGCACGATTCCCGGCCTGGAACGGATTCGCTTCACCAGCCCGCACCCAGCCGCATTCACCGACGACGTGATCGACGCGATGGCCGAAACGCCCACCGTGATGCCGCAACTGCACATGCCGCTGCAATCCGGATCCGATCGGGTTCTGCGTGCCATGCGCAGAAGTTACCGCTCTGAAAAATTTCTCGGAATCCTGGATCGTGTTCGCGCCAAAATGCCCGACGCTGCCATCACCACGGACATTATCGTCGGATTCCCCGGAGAAACCGAGGAGGACTTCCAGGACACCCTCAGGGTTGTCGAACGATCGCGATTCTCGTCAGCTTTCACTTTCCAATACTCGATCCGCGAAGGAACACCCGCGGCAACCATGCCTGATCAGGTTCCGAAGGAGATCGTTCAGGAACGATACGAGCGCTTGACCGCGCTCCAGAAACATATCTCCTGGGAAGAGAACCAATCGCTGGTTGGAACAACCGTCGAACTCCTTGTTGCAAACGGTGAGGGCCGTAAGGACGCTGACACACACCGCATGAGCGGACGGGCACGCGATGGCCGACTGGTCCACTTCACGTCGCCTCCAGGGAGCCTGATCCCGCGCCCCGGTGACATGGTGACGGTGACGGTGAGTCAGGCGGCGCCGTTCTACCTGATCGCGGATGCTACCGATGGCGGCAACTTCACGCTGCGCGCCACGGCGGCCGGGGATGCGTTCGAGCGGGCCGAGGCAGGCGGCTGTGCCGTCCCGTCAACGGGTGCGGACAGCCCGGCGGTGAACAGCCGGGTTTCGCTCGGGCTGCCGAGCGTGCGCCCGGCCACGCGCAACTAGGGCAAACCTCAGGTCGGATATGACGCTGCCCCTGATTGCCATCGTCGGGTCGACCGGCGTTGGCAAGAGTGCACTATCTTTGGACCTCTCCCAAGCACTTGGTGTCGTGGGCCACCCGGCAGAGATCATCAACGCGGATGCGATGCAGCTCTACCGCGGAATGGACATTGGGACCGCGAAGCTGCCGGTGAGCGAGCGGCGGGGGATACCACATCACCTTTTCGACATACTTGACGTGACCGACGAGGCAAGTGTTGCCGATTACCAGGGCGAAGCTCGGTCCGCAATCGCGTCAGTGCGTGAACACGGGGCAGTGCCGATCCTGGTCGGCGGTTCGGGGCTGTACATCTCTTCAGTGATCTTTGATTTCCGCTTCCCGGGAACCGATCCTGAGGTTCGTGCTGCGCTGGAAGACGAGCTTGTCCTGCAGGGACCAGGGATGCTCTATCAGCGCCTCCTGGCTCTCGACGCCGATGCTGCGGCAGCAATCGGCCCTCACAATGGGCGACGGATCGTTCGCGCGCTGGAGGTCATAGCGATTACGGGGGAGCCGTTTGGGTCAGGGCTGCCGAACGTCAATGATCTGCGGCAGCCGACACTCATTCTCGGACTCCGTTCACCCAGGGCAGAGCTCGTGAAACGGCTGGACGCACGGGTCGCTCAGATGTGGGAGGACGGCCTTCTCAATGAGGTTCGACACCTTTTGCCGCTCGGTCTTGCCAGTGGTGTCACGGCGAGCCGCGCCATCGGCTATTCGCAGGCGATCGCGCAGTTGAACGGCGAGTTAAACCAGACTGAGGCCATCGACAGCAGTGCGGCACTGACCAGAAAGTATGCTCGTCGCCAGGTCGGATGGTTCAAGCGTTATCCGCAGGTGCATTGGCTCGACCGCGCAGCCTCACCCAAGGCTGCCTCGGACAATGCTGCACGGGCGTTGGCCCTAACATTGGGCTATGCCTGAGCTGCACTTCACCAAGGGACACGGGACCGGAAACGACTTCGTGCTCTTTTCCGATCCGGACGGTGATCTCACGCTCAGCCCGGAACAGATCCGGGCAATCTGCGATAGGCATTTCGGGGTCGGCGCCGACGGTGTCATCCGCGCAGTACGGTCGCGCAGTCTCGACGACGGGGCCGCATCGCTTGCCGAAGATGGGGATGCCGAATGGTTCATGGATTACCACAATTCCGATGGAACCGTCTCGGAGATGTGCGGGAATGGCATTCGCGTGTTTGCGCGCTTCCTGATCGAAAACTCTTTAGCCGAACTCGGAAAGGGTGACACTCTGCCGATCGGCACACGCTCAGGTGTTCGCGATGTCCAACGCACCACCAACGGTTTCCAGGCCGACATGGGCCGTTGGTCGCTCGACGGCGGCGAACCCCTCGTGCGGGTGCGAAATCTCAAGGTCGCAAGGCCGGGACTCGGCATAAACGTCGGTAACCCGCACGTGGTTGTTGCACTGTCCAGTGACGAAGAATTGGAATCCGCTGACCTGAGCTGGATCCCGATCGTGGAACCGGAACCGGTAGCCGGTGTGAATGTCGAATTCGTCGTTCCTGGGGATCCGCTGGTGAGGGACGGCGTCGGACACATCCGGATGCGAATTCACGAACGCGGGAGCGGAGAAACCCTGTCCTGCGGCACTGGGGCGGTCGCGGCGGCGCTCGCGACACGCTATTGGGCCGGCGAGGAGGCACCGAACCATTGGCGGGTCGAGGTTCCCGGTGGCGTACTTGGAGTGCGTATGTGGCCTGCGGAAGATGGCGAGCACGTCTCGCTCAGTGGCCCAGCGGAGTTCGTCTTCGACGGCATGCTGGCCTACTAGCGTCGCCGAACCCGAAGCACGCGGTAGCCCTTGTTTGTTGCCGCGCGGGCGACAGTGAACTCGGTTGGCAGGGCACCGTCAAGCCACCGGTGAAGCGAGTCCGAGCCGAGGTTGCGTTGAACCACCAGCCAGGCATCAGCGTCCTTCGAGAGCCGCGGTAACCAAACCAGCAGCATGTTGTGGAGTTCGTTCTTCCCGACCCGAATGGGTGGGTTGGACCTGATGGTCATGAACTCCAGGTTTTCTGGAACATCCTCCGGCCGGCACGCTGTCACGTTCTCCAGGCCCAACTTGTCGGCATTGCGGCGCACCAGGTCGAGGGCGCGCTCATTAACATCCACCGCCCACACGCTTGCGTGGGGGGACTCGAGCGCGAGGGTGAGGGCAATCGGTCCCCAACCGCAACCGAGGTCAAGGAGTTGCCCGCCCGGCGGCGGCGGCGGCACGTTGGCCAGGAGAACTTGGGTTCCCACGTCAATGCGGTCCGGACTGAACACGCCGTTCGCCGTGGTCAATTCGTATCGGTCGCCAGCGAGTGTGACCTGAATCGGGCGAAGGTTGAGTGAACTGGCGGGAGCCTGCGAAAAATAGTGTTCGTCGGCCATGGAGAGAAACTTACCGAAATCTCGCGGGTTAGGGTTAACGTAATGGCTGAAATTGAGGTTAATCTTCCGGTCTCCGGTGATGATCCCGTGCAGGACGCTCCCGCACGGGATGATATTGACCGCGTGCTGGCGGCTGCCGACGCTCGCGCGGATGGCTACGCCCGGTTCGCTTCTGGTGCTCTGGCAATTCAGAGAACAGCACGGCGCCCTGGCGATGCGGACAGCGATCGTGATGGCGACCAACTCGCGCGCGAAGAACGTCAGGCCCTGCGCCGTGTTGGTGGGCTATCCACGGAGCTTACCGACGTCACTGAGGTTGAATATCGGCAGCTTCGGCTGGAAAACGTTGTCCTGATCGGACTCCATGGCCAGGGAGGTCTGCTCGACGCCGAGAACTCGCTGAGAGAGCTGGCGGCACTGGCCGAGACCGCGGGTGCGGTAGTTCTCGATGGGCTCCTGCAGCGGCGGACGCATCCCGATCCGAGCACTTTTCTCGGTAAGGGAAAGGCGCGCGAACTTCGGGACATTGTTGCCTCGCTCGGTGCAGACACCGTAGTGGCCGACGCCGAATTGGCGCCCAGCCAGCGCCGTGCGCTCGAGGACGTTGTTGGCGTGAAGGTGATCGACCGGACCGCCGTGATTCTCGATATTTTCAGTCAGCATGCGAAAAGTCGTGAAGGCAAAGCGCAGGTCGAACTTGCGCAACTCGAATACTTGCTCCCGCGTCTGCGTGGTTGGGGTGAGTCAATGAGCCGCCAGGCCGGCGGCCAGGTCGGTGCGGGCGTCGGGATGGGCTCGAGAGGTCCCGGTGAGACCAAGATTGAGTTGGATCGTCGGCGCATCCACACGCGAATGGCCAGACTGCGCAAACAGATCATCGGATTCGGGCCTGCGCGGGAAGCGAACCGGGCGAACCGCAACCGGAATTCGGTACCGTCGGTCGCTATTGCCGGGTACACGAACGCCGGCAAGTCGTCACTGCTGAACCGCATCACGCGCACCGGGGCGTTAGTAGAAAACGCACTATTCGCCACCCTCGACACGGCAGTTCGTCGAACGACCACTCAGGATGGCCGCGACTACACGCTGGTCGACACGGTCGGTTTTGTCCGCAACCTACCGCACGAGCTCGTCGAAGCGTTCCGCTCCACCCTGGAGGAAGTTGGGCAGGCCGATGTTCTCGTGCATGTTGTCGATGCGTCGCACCCTGACCCGGCGAGCCAGCTGACAACAGTGCGCAATGTTATTGGCGAACTGGGTGCACGCGACATTCCTGAAATTGTGGTGTTCAACAAGGCCGACCTGATCACCGATGACGATCGGCTCGCGCTGCGCGGTCTTGAGAACGACGCCATCTTCGTTTCGGCGCGCACCGGTGACGGTATGGAGGAGTTGCTCGCACGTATCGACACCCTCGTTCCTGCACCGGATATCGAAGTTGAACTTCTGGTGCCGTACGACCATGGTGAGATCATCGCCTCGTTGCATCGGCACGGCACCATCGTCTCGACGGTGTACGAGGAAAGCGGCACCCGCGTCACCGCGTTGGTGACCCAGCAGCTCGAGGGAACGTTACGCGACTATCTTGTGGTCCCTGCCTGACCGCACGATCGCAGCCTAGATTGCGCGCAGCACCGTCACCACTTTGCCGAGGATCTGCGCGTGGTCGCCGACGATTGGCGCAAAGTTGGTGTTGCGCGGAAGCAACCAGGTGTGCCCGTCGCGCTGCTGGAAGACTTTGACGGTGGCCTCATCGTCGAGCATTGCCGCCACAATCTCACCGTTCTCAGCGGTGTGCTGTTGTCGAACGACCACCCAGTCCCCGTCGCAGATTGCGGCATCAATCATTGACTCGCCAACAACTTTCAGCATGAAAAGGTCGCCCTTTCCCACGAGTTGGCGGGGGAGCGGGAACACTTCTTCAACCTGCTGTTCCGCGGTGATGGGAATTCCCGCCGCGATACGTCCGACAAGCGGCACCATGGCGGCGTCACCGACCGGAATCGCGGATTCAGCGCTGTCGCCGGCTCGAGGGACTTCGATGAGCACTTCAAGAGCGCGCGTGCGGTTCTGGTCGCGCCGGAGGTAGCCGCTCAGCTCAAGTTGATTGAGCTGGTGGGTCACGCTGGAGAGCGACGCGAGCCCGACAGCATCTCCTATTTCTCGCATGCTCGGCGGGTATCCGCGAGTGGACACCGATTGCTGGATGACCTCAAGGATCGCCAATTGCTTTTCGCTCAGGCTCTTGCGCCGTCGCGTGCCTGACTTGGCCATCCCCAACTCGGCACCACTCGTCGCTTGGGTGCCCATCTGATCGTTCTCCATCTCGTCCATTGTGTTTCCGCCTTCGTGCAGTTTTCGCCGCAAGTGTCGCCGCGGCTGGCCACAACCAATCCGAATGTCGGTGGGTTCTGTTTGTCTGTTCTCAGACAATCGAAACTGTATCCGCATTTACTGCTCTAAACAAACATTTCTTCTAGTGAGTCGTAAGTATGGTGATCAATTGTTTCGAAGTTTGACTTGAAATTCTGTACAATCGAAGATATATTCGGAACATAACTTCGTATCCGACGCTCCCGGCCGAGCGTCGGATACAGAAGTTCAGGTCGAACCGGAAGTTCACAGTGAGTGGCACAGCATGAATGGCCAAAGGACGAAGGTAGCGAGATGACAACAGCGATATTGGCAATGGGCCCGCGGATGAATGCACCGCGCACCGTTTCGAGCCGTCTGCACATCACCCGGCGCGGTCGCGTCGTTCTTACCGCCCTGGTCTCAGCACCCCTGATGGTCGCTGCCGTGGTGATTGCCGTGAACGGTGGAATTGCGACGGCAGGTGCCGGCGTGACCGGAAACGACTTTAGCTATGTGACGGTGGAGCCCGGACAGTCCCTGTGGCAGTTGGCCAAGTCCATTGCTCCGACCGCAGACCCTCGGGATGTGATCGCCGATATTGCGATTTTGAACGGCCTGGATGGTTCAGTTGTCCACCCGGGTGAGCGTCTCGCGATTCCTGCCGCATATTCGAAGTAGCGAATACTGCTGTTTAGCTAATACTGCTGTTGAGCTAACACTGTTGTTGAGCTAACACTGCTGTTTGGCTGACGCTGCTGTTGAGCTAACACTGTTGTTTTGCTAACACTGTGGTGTGGTTAGCATTGCTGGGTGGCCTCTCTCACTGACCTTCCACTTCGCGGCGACCTGCGCGGACTTTCGCCTTACGGCGCACCGCAGAAGAATGTGCGCGTCGCGCTCAATGTCAACGAGAACACCCATCCGTTGCCGCAGGCCGTTATCGACGATGTCCTTGCAGCACTCCACGATGCGGTCCAGAACGCCAACCGCTATCCGGATCGCGAGTTTCGTGAGCTGCGCGAAGCCCTCGCCGGGTATCTTGGGCACGGCCTCGGTGAAGACAACCTGTGGGCGGCGAACGGATCCAATGAGATTTTGCAACAGATTCTGCAGGCGTTCGGTGGCCCAGGGCGCAGGGTTCTCGGTTTCCCGCCGACCTACTCGATGTACCCGCTTTTGGCTCGAGCTACCGGCACAGAATGGGTGGCCGGAGCGCGGGGCGAAAACTTCGATTTGACGCCAGAGTGCGTCGTTGGCCAGGTGGGCAACATCGACCCGGATCTGGTGTTCTTCTGCTCCCCGAACAATCCGACGGGGACACCACTGTCGCTGGACACCATCGCCGCCGCCTACGACGCGACCGACGGGATCGTGGTTGTTGATGAGGCGTACGCAGAGTTTGCGCCACCCGGCACGACCAGCGCGCTCACACTGCTGCCAGGGAGGGAGCGCCTGATCGTCTCCAGGACGATGAGCAAGGCGTTTGGTTTCGCCGGGGTGCGGCTGGGGTACCTTGCCGCAGACCCTGTGGTGTCGGATGCGTTGCGTCTGGTCCGGTTGCCGTACCACCTTTCTGCACTCACCCAGGCAGCAGCAATTGCCGCGTTGGCGAACAGCGGACCACTGTTGGACACCGTCCAGCAGATCATCGTGCAGCGCGACAGGATCATGACAGAGCTTCCGCGGCTCGGGTTCCCGGTCTGGCCGAGCTGGACCAACTTCGTCCTGTTCGGTGGTTTGGAGAGTCCCGCCGCAGTGTTCGAGGAGCTGTTGGCCAGGGACATCCTCATCCGCGATGTCGGAATTGCCGGGCACCTTCGGGTCACGGCAGGCACCGAGGAGGAGACGAGCGAATTTCTGACGGCAATGGCCGAGCTTTCCCGTCAATAGACTGGTGACCATGAGCACGCACCGCATCGCTGAGCTTCAGCGTGAAACCAGCGAGTCGAGTATCTCTTTATCACTCGACCTGGACGGAACCGGGTCGGCAGATATCGACACGTCGGTGCCGTTCTTCGACCACCTGCTCACGGCGTTGGCCAAGCATTCACTCATCGACCTGACGGTTCGGGCAAGCGGGGACACCCAGATCGACATTCACCACACGGTGGAGGATATCGGCATCGTGCTCGGCATGGCGATCAAGAAGGCTCTCGGCGACAAGGCGGGAATTGCACGTTTCGGCGATGCACTCGTCCCGCTGGATGAGGCGCTGGTTCAGGCGGTCGTCGATGTGTCAGGACGGCCGTATCTTGTGCACTCTGGTGAACCGGCCGGTTTTGAGTTTCACATGATCGGTGGGCACTTCACCGGGTCGATGGTTCGCCACGTTTTCGAGGCCATCGCCTACAACGCTGCACTGACCGTGCACATTTTGGTGCAGAGTGGTCGTGATCCTCACCACATCGCGGAGGCAGAGGTCAAGGCGTTTGCGCGGGCACTGCGCCAGGCGATAGCCAGAGACGAGCGCGTGCACGGCATCCCATCTACGAAGGGCGCCCTTTAACGGTGGCTGGTCCATCGGTCGTTGTCCTCGACTATGGCAGCGGCAATGTCCACTCCGCGGCGAAGGCGCTTGAAGCTTCCGGTGCTGCGGTCGAATTGACCGCGGATCCTGGCCGCGTGGCTGCCGCAGACGGGTTGGTCATCCCTGGCGTTGGGGCATTCGCGTCGGTCATGCACGCCCTGAACGTGGTCCGGGCACCAGAACTTATCGACCGACGTTTGGCCGGTGGCCGCGCGGTCTTTGGTATCTGTGTCGGGATGCAGGTGCTGTTCGAGCGCGGAATCGAGCGCGGCACAAAGACCGAGGGGCTCGGTCAATGGCCGGGCACCGTCACGGCGCTTGAGGCTGAGGTGCTCCCACACATCGGCTGGGCAACCGTGGACCCGCCAGAACATTCCAACCTGTTTGCTGGTATTGAGCGCGAACGGTTCTACTTTGTGCACTCCAACGCAGCACTGGAATGGCCGCTACCCGACGACGGTAACCCTGAACGGACCCGTTTGACGTGGGCAACCCACGGAATCCGCTTTCTCGCAGCGGTGGAAAACGGACCGCTGTCTGCAACCCAGTTCCATCCCGAAAAGTCGGGTCCGGCGGGGTTACGATTGCTGTCGAATTGGGTGAGAAGCCTCCGCTCTGACTAGTATCTGAGACTTATCCTTTGCATCAAGAAAGACGTCAATGAGTGAGTTCAATACAACCCCGCAACTGACGCTGCTTCCCGCAGTGGATGTCGCGGACGGAAAAGCGGTACGGCTCACCCAGGGTGCGGCGGGCACGGAGACCAACTATGGCGACCCGGTGGACGCCGCAATGGATTGGGTCAATCAGGGCGCCGAGTGGATCCACCTCGTGGATTTGGATGCGGCATTCGGCCGTGGCAATAACCACGGCACCATCAAACGGGTCATCAAGCAGGCGCGCGGAGTGAGCATCGAACTTTCCGGAGGCATCCGCGACGATGCGAGCCTGGAGGCTGCGCTGGCGTCGGGTGCCAGGCGGATCAACCTCGGAACCGCCGCACTGGAGAACCCGGTATGGGCAGCCCACGTGATCGCAGAGTACGGCGAGGCTATTGCGGTCGGTCTGGACGTTCGGGGGACCACGCTGGCCGCCAGAGGCTGGACAAAGGATGGCGGAGACCTGTTCGAAGTTCTCGATCGGCTTGAGGCTGCAGGGTGCGCACGGTACGTGGTCACTGATGTGACAAAGGACGGCACGCTGCAGGGCCCGAATTTGGATCTGCTGCGCACGGTGATTGCCAGAACCCACAAGCCGGTCATTGCCTCCGGTGGCATTTCGACCCTGGACGACATTGTTGCGCTGAGAGAACTCGTGCCGCTCGGGCTTGAGGGAACCATTGTCGGAAAAGCGCTCTACACGAAAGCATTCACCCTGCGCGAAGCGCTCGGCGTCGCGACCGACTAGTGGCCGACAGTAGCCGTTTCACCGACTCTGCCGGCCAACCGTGGGCTGGTCGACAATTCTCCTCGAACGACAGCGCTGCCGATGATGGCAGTGCACCGGCAGAGCTGCTGGCGGCGATCGACGCCTTCCACAATGGAACGGCGGGCCTGGAATTGGTTGTTGATCAGGTGCGAACCTGTCGACTCCTCATTCCGTTGGTCGCCAAGGCGGGGGAGGAGGGGGTCAACGATCACGGCGTCACCATCGACAAGACGCAGGAACTGTCGATTGTGACCGTCAGCGGGCCCGACGGGCGAAACGTCCTGCCGGTTTTCAGCTCGGTGGAGGCGATGTCCTCCTGGAATCCCCAAGCACGACCGGTCCCAGCCTCCGGACCGCGGATAGCGCTCGCGGCGGCCAACGAAAACACCGACCTTGTCGTGATCGACCCGACCTCGCCAAGCGAGGTGGCGATCCGTCGTCCGGCATTGTGGGCGATCGGCAAGGGGGAGCAGTGGTTGCCTGGTCACCGCTCGGCCCCGCTCGCTGCGGAGTTCGACAGGTTGAGTTTCCGTGAGGATGAAGTAAAACGGGTCGAGCTGTCCGACGGCGACCCGAGGTCGCGGCTGACCGGACCGGAGCTTCGAGTGACGCTGACCCTCATCGATGGTTTGGATCAGGACGCGCTGAACGCATTGCTCGCCCGACTATCGTTGGCGTGGTCAACGAGCGAGCTCATCGCCGCACAGGTTGACTCACTTGAAATAAAGCTCGAAAACTAAGATTTGCCGCTGCATTGAGCGGGCCTAATTGACCGGACCGGTGTATTTTTCGCCCGGGCCCTGCCCCGGTGCATCTGGAAAGGTCGATGCTTCGCGGAAGGCAAGCTGAACCGACCGAAGGCCGTCGCGCAGCGGTCTGGCGTGGTGGTCGCCAATCTCCGGCGCAGCAGCCGTCACAAGACCGGCAAGCGCGGTGATCACCTTGCGTGCCTCATCCAGGTCAATCTGCGCTTCCGGGTCATCGGCAAGTCCGCACTTGACGGCCGCGGCACTCAGAAGGTGAACGGCAACCGTGTTGATGAGTTCGACTGCCGGAACGTCAGCAATGTCTCGTGTTGCCTCGCCCTCGTCAAGTACAGGCGTGTTCGCTGGCTCGCTCATCAACCATTCCTCTGTTAGACTCATGCAGGCTCTGAGGGCCTTGAGCTCGAATGCTCTGTGCCTCTCAGTGCGTAAGTGGAGAATCTCCCACCCGCGACCTGTACTTCTTCAAGGTTACCGGGTTGTTGGTGCCCCGCCTTTCGGGTTACACCGCGAAGGTAGCGTCAGGGTGCTGGTGGTTGCGTGGCTTGCACGTGTGCGCGCAACACTGGGTATTTTCCTCTTCCGCTGGCTCAACGGCATTCGCCGTTGTGAACGCCGCAACAACGTTTGTTATTAGAGGAGTTACCGATCAGCGATCCCCGTACGAATGACCGGATCCGAGTGCCAGAGGTTCGCCTCGTCGGCCCAGGTGGTGAGCAGGTAGGCGTCGTTGCAATCGATGTCGCCTTAAAGCTTGCGCAAGAGTCGGACCTCGATCTGGTTGAGGTTGCCCCGAACTCGAAGCCGCCCGTTGCCAAAATTATGGACTACGGAAAGTTCAAGTACGAAGAGGCGCAGAAGGCGAAAGAGGCCAGGCGCAATCAGGCCAACACGATCCTCAAGGAGGTACGTTTCCGCCTGAAGATTGACACGCACGACTACGAAACCAAGCGCAAGCGCGCAGAAGGCTTCCTGCTTGGTGGTGACAAGGTCAAAGCGATGATCTTGTTCCGTGGTCGTGAGCAGTCCCGCCCAGACCAGGGCGTACGGTTGCTCCAAAAATTTGCCGAGGACGTTGCCGAGCTTGGGTCCGTTGAGTCGACACCGACTATTGACGGACGCAACATGGTCATGGTCATCGGACCGCACAAGAACAAGGCAACGGCAAAAGCCGAGGCGGATGCTCGTCGCAAGGCAGCGAAGCCAACGCGAACCCGCGGCCACGTGGCCGAGGAAGTGCCTGAGAAGGCAGCTTCTGAAAAGGCAGCGCCTGAAGAGGCGGAGCCTGAAGAGGCGGAGCCAGACGTGGCAAGCACAGAAACGCCTAAACCGGTAAAAGCCACGCCAACCAAAGCCACGCCTGCGAAGGCTGCGCCGAAGAAGAACGTCAGTGAGAAAGAGGAAAAAGATGCCTAAGCAGAAGACCCATTCCGGGGCAAAAAAGCGCTTCAAG
>JBDSZO010000193.1:0-6180 GCA_039925105.1 Terrimesophilobacter sp.
AAGCAACTCCTGCCGAAGCGGCCAGATCTCAAAGTCATCATCACCTCGGCCACCATCGACCCCGAAAGCTTCGCCGCCCACTTTGCGGATACCTCTGGCAAACCCGCGCCCATCGTCGAGGTGTCCGGCCGCAGCTATCCGTTCGAGATCCGCTACCGCCCGCTCGCCCCGGACGAGCTCAGCGATGACGACAACGACGACTCCACTCCTGTTTTGCAGGACATCCGCACGCCAGGCGGCCGACCCAAAGGCCAATCCGGGCGAAATTCTGCGGATGTCCTGCAAAACAGGAATACCGGGCTCGACATGTTCGACGGCATCAACGCCGCGCTGGACGAGCTCGCGCTCGAAAGCATGGGCGACGTTCTTGTGTTCCTTAGCGGCGAGAACGAGATCCGGGATGCCGAGGAAGCAATCAAGGGGAAGATTTCGACGAGCTCAATCGGAGGCAGGACCGAAGTACTCCCCCTCTACGGCCGACTGAGCTCCGCAGACCAGCACAAAGTATTCGGGCGTGCGAGCGCCGGAACGACGCGGCGAATCGTTCTGGCCACCAACGTCGCCGAGACAAGCCTCACCGTTCCCGGCATCAAGTATGTGATCGACGCGGGCACCGCTCGAATCAGTCGTTACAGCGTGCGGTCAAAAATCCAGCGGCTGCCGATTGAGGCGATCTCGCAAGCGTCCGCGAACCAGCGTTCTGGCCGCAGCGGCCGCACGAGCGACGGCATCGCGATCAGGCTGTACTCCGAAGAAGACTTCGCCGGCAGGCCCGAATACACCGAACCGGAGATTCTGCGCACCAACCTTGCCGCAGTGATCCTGCAGATGATCTCCCTCGGCCTCGGCGATATTGAGAAGTTTCCGTTCCTGCAGCCGCCGGATTCGCGGGGGGTCAAGGATGGGCTCGATTTGTTGACCGAACTCGGCGCGGTGGAGCTCAAAGCGAAGGCCATTTCTGGCCTTCGCCGCGACCCCAGCGCCGACGGCCGTCTCGGCCGTCGGGAAACGGAGGAAATCGGAGCGGTCTCGACAGGCTCGACCCGAGAAAGCACCGGCTCGACCCGAAATGACTCGGGCGCGGTCTCGACAGGCTCGAGCCGAGAAAGCACCGGCTCGACCCGAGATGGCACCGGCGGCCCCAGAATCACGAAAGTGGGCAAGCAGCTCGCCCAGCTGCCGATTGACCCACGCCTCGGGCGTATGGTCATCGAATCCGGCAAGCACGGCGTCACGCGCGAGGTCATGGCAATCGTCGCGGGTCTAAGCATTCAGGATCCACGCGAGCGCCCCCTCGAGAAGCGCGCCCAGGCCGACCAATCACACGCCCGATTCGTTGACAAAACCAGCGACTTCATTACCCTCCTCAACCTCTGGAATTATCTGAAAACGAAGGAGAAAGAGCTCTCCAGCAGCGCTTTTCGGCGACTGTGCAAGGCGGAATACCTCAACTTCCTTCGAATTCGTGAATGGGGCGACGTCTATCGGCAGCTGAAACGGTTCTCGAAACAACTGGGGTTGACCGTGCAGGAACCGCGTCACAATCAGGCAGGGTCTGACGCGGTGGGGTCTGGCGCAGGGTCGAATCCTGCAGGCCCGAAGGCAATGGGGCAGGATGCTGCAAGCATCCACCGCTCGCTGCTGGCTGGCCTGCTCAGTCAGATCGGCATCCGCGACGATGCGCCAGGCGACAAGAAGAAGCAGGCGCGCGGGGAGTATCTCGGTGCACGGCAGGTGCGGTTCACGATTTTCCCCGGCTCGGCGCTGGCCAGAAAGAAGCCCGGCGAGGTGATGAGTGCGGAACTGGTCGAAACCAGCCGGCTCTTCGCCAGAATGAACGCCGCGATCGACCTATCCTGGGCCGAACCCATCGCCGGCCCCCTGGCAAAACACAGTTACGGCGAACCGCACTGGGAAAAGAAACAGGGTGCCGCCGTCGCCTACGAGAGAGTCACCCTGTACGGCGTGCCGATCGTCGCCCGCAGGCGCGTGCAGTTCGCCCGCATTGATCCGGAGCAGGCGCGCGAACTGTTCATCCGACACGCGCTCCTAGAAGCTGAGTGGGACACCGCACGGATCGACAAACGTGTGACCGCGTTCTTACGTGCGAACGACGCGCTCCGCACTGAGCTTTCCGGAGTGGAGGAGCGTACCCGGCGCCACGACATCCTGTTCAACGACGAGGCTGTCTTCGACTTCTACGATCGTGTGCTCCCCCAAACCGTCACCGACTCGCGCTCATTCGAGTCGTGGTGGAAGAAGACGCGCGCAGACACCCCAGACCTGCTCACCATGACCAGGGCAGACTTTCTTGCTGACAAGCAGCACTCTGACGAGACCGAGGCCCCTCTCGAGGGGAGCTACCCGAAGTTCTGGAACCAGGGCGACCAGCGCCTCGCCCTGACCTACCGTTTCGAGCCCGGGACGGAGGATGACGGGGTCAGTGTGCAGGTTCCGATCGCCCTGCTCCCACGGCTGTCCCCCGCCGGTTTTGACTGGCAGGTTCCGGGGGTCCGCCACGAGCTCGTCACGGCACTGATCAAGTCGCTGCCGAAACCTATCCGGCGCAATGTCGTCCCCGCCGCAGACTGGGCGAAACGCCTGATGGAGGGCGCGCCAGATGAGGGTAGCGAGGAAATGACCCTGCGCGAATTTTTGGCCGCGCAGATCCAGCGGGCAACCTACACACCCGTTGATGTCGATGACTTCGACCTGGAGCGGGTCCCCGACCACCTCACTGTGACCTACGCGGTGATAGGCGAGAACGGTCGAACGGTTGCAGCATCCAAGGACCTTGCCAGCCTGCAACACAAACTGAAAACCAGAACACGCGAGTCGGTCGTGCGCGCGCACGTGCAAACACCGAACTCGCTGGAACGTACTGGACTGACGGCGTGGGATTTCGACTCCCTGCCGTCTTCGCTTGATACCCGCCAGGGTGGGGTCACCATTCGCGCGTACCCGTCCCTCGTCGACGACGGAAGTTCGGTGCGGATCGCGCTGCTCGACACTGAAGCCGACCAGACCCGCGAACATCGTCGCGGCGTGCTCCGTCTGCTGCAGTTGGCCGTTCCGGCTCCAACCAGCTACGTGCAGGAGCACCTCACGCCCACAGAGAAACTGGCTCTCGCGCGTAGTCCATACCGGAGCACAGCCGAACTGTTTTCCGACTGCATGCTCGCGTGCGCAGACACGGTGCTCGCCAGGAACAGCGTGCGCAGTATGGCCGACTTCGAAGCGGTGCGCGACGAGCTTTCCGCGACCATCGTGGACTCCCTATTCACTGCGGTCAGCTTGGCATCAAAGATCCTGACCGCAGCACGGGACGCCGAGAAGGCGATCACGAACCTGTCCAGCATGGCGCTCATTTCTCCACTCTCCGACGCCCGGGATCAACTGTCGGCGTTAGTGTTCCCGCACTTCGTCGCACGAACCGGACTCGCCCAGTTGCAGCGGGCCCCCGTCTACCTTGCCGGGATCACGCACCGGGTCGCCAAACTCGCGGACAACCCTGGTCGCGATCGGGTGTGGATGTCCGAGGTGCAGACAGCGACGGATCGCTACCGCGCCGCGGGTGGCCAGCTCCCCTCCGCCCCCGATGCATCGGAACGGCTCGTGCGCGCTCGCTGGATGCTCGAGGAGCTGCGACTGAGCCTGTTCGCGCAACATCTCGGAACGGCCGAGGCCGTGAGCGTTCAACGAATCGCGAAACTTCTCAGCTCTTCAGGTACAGCCACGGCAGGTCACTGATCTCGAGCCGGTGCCGCGCCCCCTCCATGTCAAGCAGGGTGTCATCGAGGTAGGCAACGTCGCCCTCCCACAACAGCGTTGACCGGGTCGAGGCGATGCGGGTGTGGCGGTGCTCCACCGGTGTGGATTTCGCCCAGTTGAGGGCATCGAAGGTATTTCGCGCCTTTGTCAGACCTTCAAGCGTCACCCAGGTGGGCGGGATGAGTTCCAGCTTTCCCGCGCTGTGGGCGTCCAACGCGTCTGCCGGTCGGATCCACCGAAAGTCGATCAACTCGTCGGCGGCAAGCGTCAACACTCCCGCCGCAGGGGCGGCGGCATAGTAGAACCAGGTGCGCATGCGCTTCGGTGCCTGCGCGGGTGGTGACCACACCGCAACGGGAATGAGCTCATTATCGGCGACCTCGAGGGCTGTCTCCTCGCGGGTTTCCCGCACCGCTGCACGCCGCGCGGCATCCTCTTCATCGAGTTCCACTGCGCCGTAATCTTCAGGATCGAGTGCGCCGCCCGGAAACACCCACGCACCCGCAAACGAGCCTCGGGAGCGGGGACGCTCCAGCAAAAGCACCTCAAGTCCGGCGGCACCGTCGCGCAGAAGCACAACGGTCGCCGCCACACCAAGTGGACGGGAAGCCTCGTCGACCACCAGAACTACAGCACTTTCGAGAGAAACGCTTTCGTCCGCTGATGCTTCGGATTGCCGAGAACCTCGCGCGGGTCACCCGATTCGACAACGACACCGCCATCCATGAACACCAGCGAGTCCGCGACCTCCCGGGCGAAACCCATTTCGTGGGTGACCACGATCATGGTCATGCCCTCGTCGGCAAGCTTCTTCATCACGTCAAGCACTTCACCGACCAGTTCTGGGTCAAGCGCGGAGGTCGGCTCATCAAACAGCATGAGCTTCGGATCCATGGCAAGCGCACGGGCGATGGCCACCCGCTGCTGCTGCCCACCGGAAAGGTGAGCCGGGTAGGCATCCTCCTTTTCGGCAAGTCCGACCCGAGCGAGCAGCTCCTTCGCCCTGGCAACGGCAACCGACTTCTTAATCCCGTTAACCCGAATCGGTGCCTCGATGATGTTCTCCAACGCTGTCATGTGCGGGAACAGGTTGAACCGCTGGAACACCATGCCGATATCCCGGCGCTGCCGGGCAGCCTCTTTCGGCTTCAACTCGTACAGTTTGTCGCCACGCTCCTCATACCCGACCAGCACGCCGTCGACGGTGAGCCGACCCGCGTTGACCCGCTCCAGGTGGTTGATGCAGCGCAGGAAGGTGGACTTGCCAGAACCACTGGGCCCGACCAGGCACATCACTTCGCCCCGCGGCACCGTAAGCGAAATGCTCTTCAGAACCTCATTCGACCCGAAGCTTTTCGACACGCAGTCTGCGTGCACCATGGGGACGTCGGTCATCTTGGCGTCGGGCCTTGTGGCGTTAGTCATGAGGTGCGCTCCGATCCGACTCTGAGGGGTCGATAGTGACGATTCCGGTCGTGACCGGAATGGCGCCCGTCTCAACGCCACCCTTCTTCTCCGGCCTGGCCTGTCCAACGCCGCGCGAGAAGCGCTTCTCCAGGAAATACTGTCCGATCATCAGGATGGACGTGAACATGAGGTACCAGGCGGAGGCGACCAGAAGCAAAGGTATCGGGTCAAAGATGACCGCGGAAATATCTCGGGATCGTCCGTACAGGTCAAAACTGAACGGTACAGCGGTGACCAGCGAGGTGGTCTTCAGCATCGAGATCACCTCGTTGCCGGTCGGCGGGATGATGATCCGCATTGCCTGGGGAATGACCACCCGCCGCATCGTCTGAATCCACGACATTCCCAAAGCGGTGGCGGCCTCATCCTGGCCTTTGTCGACCGAAAGGATGCCTGCGCGAACAATCTCCGCCATGTAGGCGGCCTCGTTGAGCGCGAGGCCAATGACGGCAAGCCAGAACACGTCAATGACCCCTTTGGAGTCTATGGAAATCCAGGGTTGGGTGAACGGGATACCAATGTCGATGCTCTGGTAAATGGTGGTGATGAGGCCCCAGAACACGAGCTGGACATAGACAGGGGTGCCACGAAATACCCACAAATACAGCCAGGCAATCCCCTTGACGACCGGGTTATCGGAAAGCCGCATCACCGCAAGGGTGATGCCGAGGATAACCGCAATGACCATCGAGTAGATGGTCAGCAGGAGCGTAAAGCCAGCCGCCTGCGAGATCCGCTTGTCAAAAATGTATTTCGCGAAGTTGTCCCAGCCGTAGGCCTGACGCTGTGACGCGTCAATGATGAAGAGCGCCAGGATCAGGATCAGGATCACGGCCACCACGTTGCGCCACGGGTGTCGGAGGCGGATCGCCTTAATCGGCGCGGGCTGTCCAGCGCCGTTCGGCGACACAGAGGACTGTGTCGCCGGACGGCCAGAGTCTG
>JBDSZO010000194.1:0-19416 GCA_039925105.1 Terrimesophilobacter sp.
CTGGGACGGAAGTGCACGGGATTGTGCGGCCGAATTCAACGTCATCAGTCAGCGATGGCGTGATCGTTCACGAAGCCGATATCCGCGACTCTGCCGCGCTGGAAACCATCGTCGCGGAAGTCAAACCCGATGAGTTGTACCACCTGGCCGGGCAGACCTCGGTCGCGGCCTCGTGGGACGATCCGGTCGGCACCGTCGAACAGACCGGCGCACCTGTCGCGGCACTACTCAACGCCATCGCAAAACACACACCGGCAACCAGGTTCCTCAACGCCGCCAGCGCTGAAATCTTCGGCACCGCGCCAGCACCGCAGGACGAATCGACAGCCCTCACGCCGGTCTCCCCGTACGGGGCTGCAAAGGCGCTCGGACACATGCTGGTTTCCAGCTTCCGCAAACGCGGAATCCACGCCTCCTCCTGCGTTCTCTACAATCACGAATCGCCACTGCGCGACGAGCGATTCGTCACCGGCAAGATCGCGGCCGCGGTTGCCAGAATCGATGCCGGACTGCAGGACATCCTCTACCTGGGCATGCTCGACATCGAGCGTGATTGGGGCTGGGCGCCAGACTACGTCGACGCAATGCAGCGGGCCATACGCTTCGAGCATGGCGACGACTACGTGATCGGTACCGGTGTCACGCACACCATTCGTGATTTCGTCACCGCCGCATTCAACACTGTTGGCCTCGACAATTGGGACCGCTACGTCAGCACCGACCCGGCACTGGTGCGTCCAGCAGACCCGGCAACGCAACGCGCAAACAGCAAAAAAGCCAACAGCGTACTCGGCTGGAAAACCACTATCGAGTTTCCCGACATCGTTGCGGCCATGGTGAACCACCATGTCGAGAAACTGCGCTGAATTTCACCTGTTCACCGCGGCTCGTGCGGGAGATCCGCAACGCTGGGTGCCGCAGTGAACGCTTGCCGCCAACTCAATTCGCGCGAGGCCTTCACCGTGCACACCACAAGAGTGAGCCAACCGAAATCCACCAGCACCGCACTCTCCGCGAGTGACACCGTAATCAGCGACGCCAGCACGAGCGCTGGCCACGCGAACACAATGCTTCGTCGTTGCACCGCGAGTAGCCAGGACCTAACAAATGCGAGCGTGAAGAGCAACAAGAACGTCAGGATACCGATAAACCCCAACTGGAAGTACACGTCGAAGTAGGCGTTGGCCGCAGAGTTGGGCACACCGTCCTTCATCGTCCCGAACAGCAAATACGGCGCCAACTCGGAGCGCCAAAGACCAATCCAGCCCCAGCCCTCCAGCGAATGGCCGGGCATCAGGCCGAAGATTCTCCGCCACAAGGTGAGCCGGTAACTCAGATCGTTGGACGCGGCAAGGGACTGGATGATCGGAGTCCGAAAAATCCACGCCAACACCGCAGCGATAACGACCGCGCCGAGGAGACTAAATTGCCAGAACCGACGGTTCTCGGAAGCGACCCGTCGCAGACCGTACAGGGCGAGCGTCGCAATGGCAACCAGCACTGCCGCGCCGATAGCGACCGGCGATTGGGAAAGCCCCAGCGCAAGCACCCCAGCCACAAGCGAGCCGATACTGACCCCCCGACGAACCGACCGGGTTCGCAGTTCCGTCGCAAAAGTGATGAGCGCAACGACCGCAACAATCCCCAGCTGGTTGCGGGAGCCAAGGATGCCCTGGATCGGCCCGAGATGATCGAGGTTGCCAGCAACATCCAGAAAGCGGATGCCGGAATCGATCAGCAGCCCGGAGAAGATTTCCACAACAAGCGAGGCCAGCAGGACCGCCCGCAGCACATCACCGAACGCGCGCACAATCTGGATGAGGTCCCTCAGCAGTGCGATCGAAACCCCCATCACCGTGATCGCAAGAAAGTACAGCAGGCTGGCCAGCGTCGCCCACTGGTATTGGCTGAAGAACACCGAAACGCTCGCCCACCCGACAAAGACCAGAAGCGAGATCGGCAGCAGCCCGCTCCATTCGATCTCCCCGCGTCTCATGATCAACACGATCGCGAACAGGGCAAGCAACCCACCGAGGATACCGATCAGACCCGCCCAGCCGATCGTCTGCTTCAACGCGAACGCACAGGTCGCAGTGCCGACCGCGGCCGTCGTCAGCACCGTAACGAACCTGGCGGACGACAGGAACGCCACCGCGACATCGAAGCGCTGGCCCGTCTTCACAGAAGCTCCCGACGCTTAGTTTTCACGGCGACCACCACCAGCAGGGCAAGACCATACTCGGTGATCAGGCGACTCTCGGCGAACGATTGCACAATCAGCGCGGTCAGGATGAGGAGACCGAGCATGGTGATAGCGGTGTAACTTTGGGGCGCCATCGGCACACTCTGCGGACGGTCGACGGCATGCTGCCACGCTTTCACCGCGGTGACAGCGACCAGAAGGACGAACACGACGAGACCGACGATCCCCAACTGGAACACAACATCCAACCAGGTGTTGTGGGCCTGGAGCTGCAAAACCTTCGCACGGTAGACCAGGTGATCGAACGGGTCCGCCCAGGGCACCCAATAGCTGATCCAACCCCATCCGAAAACCGGTCGCTCCTGGGCAAGCCCGATCACCGCCCGCCAGATGCCCAACCGGCCGGTGAGGTCGGAACTTTTTCCCAGGAGGGCAAGAACCTCACCGCGGAACAGAACGAGAACTACCCCGACAGCGACGACAGCCAGCGCGGTCACTGACGCCACGATCGTGCGGCCACGAGGAGTGTGCGCGCGCCGGATGCTGAGAACCACGACAGCGACGATCACAACACCCACCAGTGCAAGGGTGACCGTCGCCGACTTCGTCATCAGGATGCTGGCGGCGGCGAGCACGATCCAGACCCCACTCGCGCGGCGGCTGCGCGACCATCCGCGACCTCCGGGTGTCCGACGACTGTCGCTGTGCGTCGCAAACTGGATACTGAACACGATCAGGCCAAGCAGGGCGAGAAAGCCGAGACTGTTTGAGTTCCCAAGAATGCCCTGAATCCTGCCAGTGCCGAACACGTCAAACAATTCGTTCCGCGACCACATGAGCATTCCGGGAATGTGCTTGTACGACCCGTAGTCGACCCCGGGCTGTCCGAACAACGGCAAGACCCTGGCGCGGATCACCGTTGAGACAAACAGTTCGAACAGGAGAGAGGCGCCGATAACGAACCTCAGCACATGGGATAGCGCTCCCAGCAGTTGGGTCCAACTGAGCGCAATCGCAAACGCAACACCATTGACCACGATCACCCAGGTCGTGAACAGTCCAAGAGCGGTGGATGCAGGATAGTGCGACCACACAATCGACACGGTGGCCAGCGCCAGGAACAGCAGCAACGGGTAGGGAAGGTGGTTCACGCGCCAACGATGGCGCTCGGCGAACAGCAACCACAGTGAAACGATGGTGACCGCGACCGTCAGGATCGAGAACACCCACCATCCGACGGTGAATCTCAGCGCATCGCCGGCGAGCAGAACGAACAGGCCGACGGTGGCGTATCCGACGCGCCAGCGCGGGTTCTCGAACATGCTCGCAAGCCTAGTGCCGCAGGGTTTCCTTGATAGTTTGGTGCCAGTCGGATTGTGCCGGTCACGCTGGAGGAGGATTGTGTTCGTACCCATCACCAACACCCCGCGGAACTACGGATGGGGCTCCACCACCGCCATTTCCGAACTGCTCGGTCGCGATCCCTCTGGTGAGCCAGAGGCGGAACTGTGGTTGGGAGCGCATCCCGGATCACCTGCGGTGATCGTCGGCGACCGTGGTCCCGCTACTGACCTTGCCGCGTGGATTGAGGCGGACCCGCGAGCGGCCCTCGGTTCTTCGACGCGCCTGCCGTTTCTGCTCAAGGTGCTCGCGGCAAAGTCTGCGCTGTCGCTGCAGGCGCATCCGACAACCGGCCAGGCTGCCGCCGGTTTCGCCCGCGAGAATGCTCTGGGCATCCCCGTTGACGCGGCGCAACGGAACTACCGTGACCCGTACGCCAAGCCGGAAGTCCTCTATGCGCTCAGTCCGACGGTCGATGCGCTCTGTGGATTCCGCCCCCTTCAGGACACCCGGGAGCTGTTCGAGAATCTTGGGCTCGCGGACCTCGTGCCCGAATGGGATTCCATCGCCGGAGTGTTCGCCTGGCTACTGAGCGGCGAACCCGGTGTGTCCAAACTGGTGGAACGAGCAGTGACGGTTGGCGGCGGCACCGACGAACCGCAGAACGACATTGCACGTGACACCATTCGCAGGCTCGCTGCGGAGCATCCGGGCGACCCAGGTATCGTCGGCGCACTCCTACTGAACCGGGTGCGGTTGAGGGCGGGCGAGGCGTTGTTTCTGCCTGCTGGCAACATTCACGCGTACCTGCACGGGGTAGGTATCGAGCTCATGGAGGCGTCAGACAACGTGCTGCGCGGCGGGCTCACATCCAAACACATTGACGTGCCGGAGTTGCTGGACGTTCTGGATTTCACGCCGCAACCGGTACCGTACCTGCCGGCCGAACCCGTGGCTCCCGGCGTTGACGCGTTTCGGCCCGCGGGATGCGGTTTCCAGTTGGTGCACCTGAGCGGGAACGCGCAGCGGCCGCTGAACGCCCAGTGGCTGCTGGATGGCCCGGCAATTGTTCTCTGCACCTCCGGCGAGTTCACCCTCGATAGTGCCTCCACCGTCCACGTGAGCCGCGGTGACGCCGTCTACATCACGCCCGACGAGCGCGAACTGACCGTCCGGGGTGCCGGCACCCTGTTCCTGGCCACCACCGCGTGATGTCCGAACGAATTTGAAGGAGTTCTGGCCGATCTGACGCTTTTTGTGTCGCCAACGGCGGCTTCCGGCCGGTTCTCCTTCGTTTTCGGATGCCGTCGGCGCGTCGGGTGACGTGAATTGCCGGACTGCCGGGCGCGTCGGTTGCCTTCCTGTCCTGCACAGGGCTGCTGGGGTGTGACGATCTCACAGACCTGAGGGTGCCGCGCGCACTGGCGCCTCCACGGCGCGACGCTGGCCGAATGCTGCACATCGCTGAAGACATCCGTGAGCGCGGCGGATTCCTTCGCCGGAGCGACCTTCTCGCGATCGGGTACACCGATGGCGGGCTGAAAGCTGCGCTCCGGTACCGGCTTATCTTCCGTGTTCGGCACGGGTGGTATTCGGTTCCCGATGCACCGGATTCGGCCGTGCGCGCTGTGCGGGTCGGCGGCCGACTCACGGGGGTCGCAGCGTTGGAGAGTTACGGACTAATCGTGCCGAGACGCCGACATATCGACATCGCAGTCCCGAGAGGCGCCTGTCGATTGCGTCGCCCAGCCGACCGACGGGCGCGAATTCAGGAGCAGGATGGCGTTCGAGTGCGCTGGATCGAACGCCCGCTCGCCGAGCGCGAACCGGAATCGCGGTGGCGGGTCAGCCTTGAAGAGGCGCTCGTTGTCATTTTGCAGTCCGAAGATCGGGATATCGCCGTCGCCTGTTGTAGTGCCGTCATGCATGCCTTTCGGTGGAGCGGCAAGCGAATGGATGCCGTGTTCGCGATGGCGCCTGCCCGCGCACGCGCGTGGCGCGGCCTGGTGAATCCCTTGGATGAAGCCCACGGTGAGACGTTTGCAAGGTTGTGGTTCGGCGATGCCGGGATCCCGTGGGAGCCTCAACCCCGAGTGCGCGGTGTCGGACGACTCGACGGGCGGGTGTCACCGCACGTGTATGTCGAGGTCGACGGCGGCCAGCATGATCCGGCCTGGACGGGGGAGAGCGAGAGCACTTTCCACAAGGATCACGTTCGCCGCATCACTTTGACAGCGCGTGGTGCAACCGTCTTGAGTTTCGACTACCGGCAGTTGTACACCGCCTGGCCTGAGTGTCTCGCAGCGACCAGGCGCGCGATTGCGGACGACCAGGCGCTCATGGCCTATCGCAAGCGGCATCCGTACCGCGAGCGGTCGTCCCCTCCGCGTTGTCCTGCCAGACAGCGGCCCGCGAAGTCGCCGAACGAAAATGAAGGAGATCCGTCCGAGTAGTGGTTGTTTCGGCACACGGGGGCGCCTGCGGTCGTGTTCTCCTTCGTTTTCGCGCGCCGGTTAGGCGGAGACGCGCTCGCCGAACGCACGGCGGTACGCGGTGGGCGTCGTTTGCAGCGTCTTCAGGAAGTGATGGCGCATGACAGCTGCCACACCGAACCCGGTCTCGGAGGCGATCTGCTCAAGTCCGATATCCGTCTGCTCGAGCAATTGTTGAGCCCGCAGCAGGCGCTGCCGGTTTAGCCACGCTGCCGGTGTCGTCCCGGTTTCGGACCGGAACTTGCGCGCGAACGTCCTGCTTGACATCAGGGCACGTTTTGCCAGCTGATCTACGCTGAGTTCCCGGGCGAGATTTTCGACCATCCAGTCTGTGATGGCCGCAAGCGAATCACTTTTGCACGCAACGATCGGCGCCTCGATGTACTGCGACTGGCCGCCGTCGCGTTGCGGTGGCACCACCATTCGACGCGCGATTACGTTGGCGGCGGATGCCCCGAGCTCTTTCCGCACGATGTGCAGGGCCGCGTCGATTCCGGATGCTGTGCCGGCGCTGGTGACGACGCCACGGTCTTCGACGAACAGCACGTCGGGGTCGACGTCGGTGTGCGGGTAGCGCGCGGTGAGAAGATCGGAGTGCATCCAGTGCGTCGTGCTGCGTCGACCGTCGAGGATGCCCGCCTGGCCAAGCACGAAGGCACCGCTGCACACGCTGAGCACCCACGCTCCTCGTTTTTCGGCGGCTCGCACAACCTCCAGGTAGGCTTCGTCGACGGCCTCCAGGGTGTGGGCGGGCACGGCGACGAGGTCGGCGTCGGATGCTGCGCTGAGGTCGTTGTCGATAACCAGATCGAATCCGAGACTTGTGGCGACGCGACCCGGTTTTGCGGTAACGATGGTGAAGTCGAAGCGCGGACCGCCGCTCTCGCTGCGGTCGATGCCGAACACTTCGCAGATGACGCCGAACTCGAAGGGTGCTGTGCCGGGAATGGCCAGGACGACGATCTTCTTGAGCATGGGGAACTCCTTGGCAGAAAATTAACGTTTGATGGCAATCCTGCCACTAGTGGCAGATAATATCAAGACGTAGTGTTTCTGCCATGTTCACATCAATCGCGTTTTTCGGAATTGTTTTCGCTGTCATCGTCACGTCGGTGATCGCGGTCGGCCGCGTGGTCGCACGCGATGGCTACGGTCGGATACCTGATCGGTCGACGGACCTGCCGATCCACGTTGGCGACCCCGCCCTCCGCGTTCGCTGAACGAATGTGAAGGAGATCCGCGCGAATGGCGGCGGTTGCGACACAATATGGCGCATCCGGGCGGCATCTCCTTCGTTTTCGTTTCCCACGGGGAGAGGGGGGCAACGGCGGACTCGGGGGTTGGGCGTAACGTTGTGGCATGACCTGGTTGGTGACCGGCGGCGCCGGATACATCGGTTCGCATGTCGTTGCTGCACTTCTCGACGCAGGCATGGACACGGTTGTCGTCGATGACCTCTCGACGGGGCGGGAAGCGTTCATCCCGTCAGGGGCGCGGTTTGTGCAGGGCGACATCCTCAACGGGTCACTGCTTCTTGACACGTTCGAGCGGTTCGACGTGAGTGGCGTCGTCCACATCGCCGGGTTCAAATATGCTGGCGTCTCGGTCGACCGGCCGCTGCACACCTACGAGCAGAATGTCACAGCGATGGCGGTACTGCTCGGTGTGATGCAGGAGAAGCGGGTCGAGCGGATCGTGTTTTCGTCCAGCGCGGCCGTGTACGGGACCCCGGATGTCGATCTTGTCACGGAGACGACCCCGGCCTCCCCGGAGTCTCCGTACGGCGAGACGAAGCTGATTGGGGAGTGGTTGCTGCGCGACCTGGCACGCGCGACAACTCTCGCGCACACGAGCCTCAGATACTTCAACGTCGTTGGCTCTGGTCTGGACGGGGTGTTCGATGTGAGCCCCCACAACCTGTTCCCGCTCGTGTTCGAGGCACTGCTGAATGGCGAAACTCCACGAATCAACGGTGGCGACTATCCGACGCCGGATGGCACCTGCGTTCGCGATTACGTCCATGTTGCTGATATCGCCCTTGCCCATGTTGCCGCGGCCCGTCGGCTTGAGGCAGGGGAGACTATCGAGCCGGCCTACAACCTGGGAAGTGGCAACGGCGTTTCTGTGGCAGAGATCATGGCGGCGATCGCTGGGGTGACCGGCATCGAGTTCACTCCGACGGTTGCGCAACGACGCACAGGAGACCCGGCACGCATCGTCGCATCCGGTGTGCTCGCCACGCGCGATCTTGGCTGGACCATGCGTCATTCGTTGATCGAGATGGTGGAATCCGCCTGGCGTGCCCGGCAGCAACCTTCAAGTTGATATCGAAGGTTATTCGCTTGTGACTTGACCTGAGGGAACTACACCGGTGTAATTACTCTAACGAGTTGCGCACGTCGCAGCGCTGCGAGAAGGGGATGGTGTGCTATGGGGCTCAGCGATCGCCGTAACGGTGTCCCCGATGACTGGTTCGTTGACCCCATTCGTCTGGGGGTTCCTGGTGTCCGCCAACCGGTGTCTGAGGATGACAGCGCGCTGGCCTGGCAGTCGGATGCCCTGTGTGCCCAAACCGATCCGGAAGCTTTCTTCCCCGAAAAGGGTGGGTCGACGCGCGATGCGAAGAAGATTTGCACCACCTGCGAGGTGCGGGCAGAGTGCCTCGAATACGCGTTGCAGAATGACGAACGTTTTGGAATCTGGGGAGGACTCTCCGAGAGGGAACGCCGCAAGCTGCGCAAGCACGCGTAGTTTGGCTTAAATGCGACCCCGTGTCACCGCGATTCTTGTTGCCCATTCTGGGGACGAGATTCTTGATCGGACCCTCGCCGCGCTCGCCGCGCAGACCAGGGCGCCGGATGTCACTATCGCCGTCGACGTCACGTCTTCCGATGCGACTGTCGCAAAACTGTCGGCATCCGCTCCTGCCCAACTCCTTTCTGTGCGAGACGGGACCACTTTTGGTGCAGCGGTAACCCACGCTGTTCAGTTCGCTCCGGATGCCGAGCCCCCGAATGCGGAGCACAACAATGAATGGCTGTGGCTGCTCGGTCACGACAATGCGCCGGAGCCGGGCGCACTCGCAGCACTACTCGGAGCCGTTGAGATTGCCCCGTCGGTGGCGGTGGCGGGGCCAAAGCTGATGCGCGCGGACGAGCCGAGCGTGATTTCGGGGTTCGGTGAAACGATGAGTCGTTTCGGCACGTCGGTTGTGCTGGTTGAGGACGAGCTCGACCAGGCGCAGCACGACACGCGCGACGACGTCCTGGGGGTGGCGGCTGCCGGCATGTTGGTGCGCAGGTCGCTGTGGACGACGTTGGGCGGATTCGATCCTGGCCTACCAAGCGTCGACGCTTCCCTCGACTTTTCGGTGCGCGCACGCCTCGCTGGACACAGGGTCGTGCTGGTGCCTGGTGCGCGGATTTCCAGCGCCGGGGGCCCGGAACTTTTCGGTAGGGCGAGCGTGTCTGATCGCCGCCGTTTTCGTCTCCGCAGAATGGCGTTGTTGCACCGCCGCTTGGTGTATTCGCCGACCTGGGCGGTTGCTATCCATTGGCTTTCCCTTGTCCCGCTGGCATTCGTGCGTTCACTCGTTGATCTGCTTGCCAAGCATCCGAGCCGGATTGGTGGCGAATTCCGTGCCGCTTTTGTTGCCACGTTTACGGGGAATGTGCCTGCTGCGCGCCGCAAGCTGCGCTCGGAGCGGGTTCTTGGTTGGGGAGCTATAGCGTCGCTGAGGATTCCGCCTGCAGCCCTTCGCGAACGGCGAGCTCAGGCGAGGGAGGCGGAACTGGCGGGGCCGTTCGATGTTGAGGAGTCGTACGTGCGGCGCGCCGGTTTCGTGAGCAACGGTGGAATGTGGGCGGTTCTCGCGGTGGCCATTGTCGGCCTGCTCTCCTATGGGGCGATGATTGGCGCGAACTCGGTGACCGGTGGAGGTCTACTGCCGGTGTCCGGATCGCTGAGCGCACTGTTCGCCAATATCGGTGTCGGGTGGCGTGAGATTGGCACCGGATTTTTTGGTGCTGCCGACCCCTTTGCGGCCGTGCTCGCCGTCCTGGGGTTGCTCACGTTTTGGGCGCCGCCGTTCTCAATCGTGTTGGTGTATTTGTGTGCACTTCCGGTTGCTGCACTCGGCGCGTGGTTCGCTTCGCGAAGGCTGAGCCGGTCGCCGTGGTTGCCGACGCTTGCCGCGATCCTTTGGGGTGTCGCGCCGTCCCTGTTGTCGGCGCTTGCCGCCGGCAGACTCGGTGCCGTGCTCGCCCACCTGCTTCTTCCCTGGCTGGTTTTGACTGCGCTGAACGCGAGGCGTTCGCTCGCGTCGGGAGCTGCGGCCGCGCTCCTGCTGGCGGCGGTGGGCGCCAGTGCGCCGTCACTCATCCCTGCGCTGGCAGTTCTCTTCGTTGTGCTGTTGGTCAGTCAGCCGACGAGCATCCACCGGGTGGTTGCGATCCCCATTCCGATGCTCGCACTATTCGCCCCGCTCGTTGTCCAACAATTTCTGCGCGGGAACCTGCTCGGTGTTTTGGCGGACCCGGGCGTTCCTCTCGTTGATGGTGCGACGTCCGGTTGGCGGCTCGCACTGCTTGATGGCGCAGGCAACCTCAACGGTTGGGAGGGTGTCCTGACCAGTTTTGGGATGCCAGCATCCCTCGGCCCACTGCTCGTCGCGGGGATGGTGGCGCCCGTTGGCGTGCTGGCGATTCTTGCCCTGTTCGTTCCCGGTTCGCGCCGGGCGATTCCCGCGCTTGTCGTCGCACTGGTCGGTTTTCTCACCGCTGTTGCGGCCACACACCTCCAGTTCGCGGCACTCGGAACTCAGCCGGTCACCGTGTGGCCTGGTGCCGGACTCAGTCTGTTCTGGCTTGGATTGTCTGCGGCAGCGATCGTCGGCCTTGATGCCCTCGGACGGGCAACGGGAACATGGGCTGTTCTTGCCGGTGTCGCGACGATGGTGCTCGCTCTCCCTCTGTTGGCGGCGATGGCGATCGGGACGGCTGCGGTGCAGCCGACCGCGGGCCGCATCCTCCCGGCACTGGTCACGGCTGAGGCCAGCACTCACCCCAGTGCTGGCACGTTGACGATCGCCTCCGAGGGGCGTGCGGGTATCGCGGTCTCGCTTCAGCGTGGCGCGGGTGCAACACTCGATGATCAATCAACTCTGAATGGGCAAACAACTCTGCATCGCACGGTGTCGCAGGCTGACCAGTTGCGGACGATCGGCGCCGACCAACGACGTCTTGCGACGCTTGCCGGTAATCTGGCCTCCCGAAGCGGTTATGACGTGCAGAAGGACCTGTCTGACCTTGACATCCGATTCGTGATCGTCGCCCCCGGCAGTGACCAGGACGACACCTACCTTCGGGTGGTGAAGTCGCTGGCATCCAACGAACTGTTCACTCCTGTCGCCTCGACAACTGACGGTCTGTTGTGGCGCTACGTCGGCGATACGGCGACGGTTGCTGGGCATCCCGGCAACGACGACACCGTCACCGGCCGGTTTACCTTGATCGGCCTCGCTCTGGTGTTCGGGATCACCGTGCTGCTGGCGATACCGGTCGGCGGACGCTGGCGGCGACCGCGCGCCGTCTCCGTGCTCACCAAGGAGGATCATGGCTGAGCGCACGGATGGCGACGAGCCGGTGGCGGATGACCCGGTCTCCGTGGAGTCGCCGGCGGATTCGGCGGCAGACGACGACGCTTCAGCGGCGGTCCCGGTGGCGGCGGACGCCGTTGTGGAGGATCCGGTGGTAACCGGCGCTGCCCTGGCCAGCACCCCAGCAGCACCGACGCCGGTTGGACGCACGGCGATGGCACGCATGGCGTTGGGACGCACCGCGCTGGGAATTAAAGCCTTTCGGCGTTCAGGCGTGACGCGCAAGGTGGCGATCGTCGGCGCGCGGCTCACCGTCGGGCTGGTCGGTGTTGGCGTCGCAGCAGCCACGGTCATCGCGGCATCCGTTGTGCCGTTGCCGACCATTGGCATGGGCGTTGAATCGGTCGTGGTCACGCCGGTTTCGGCCCCGCAGCAACGGGTGTGTCCTGGACCTGTGTTGCGTCTCGGCGACGTTTCCGGTGCCGACGCGAGTGTGGCACACACCATTGGGTCTGCGACGGTGGTGCAGGGCGCCTCGGGTGGCGCAGTGGAGCAGGATGGGCTCGTCCCTGCCGACAATCCGGCCAATTCCCCGCCCCAACGTTTGACCATGACCTCCAGTGCGGACTCCGGAGCGCAGGGCATTCTCGCCGGTAGCCAGTCGCAGTCGGTCGACTTCGGCGACTATCGGGGCTTCGCTGCCGCGGTCTGCCAGACCGCCGCATCCGAAAGCTGGTTGGTGGGTGGTTCGACACTCACCGGCCGCACAACGCTGATCCTGCTCAGCAACCCGAGCAGCGTCCAGGCGAGCGTCGATCTGGAAATCTATGCCGAAAAGGGTCAGGTCACTTCGGACGGCACGAAGGGGATCGTGCTGCAGCCTGGCGGCCAGCGCGTATTCTCCCTCGCCGGATTTGCGCCCAATGTTGCCAGCCCGGTCGTGCATGTTGTCAGTACCGGCGGGGAGGTGGTGGCGAACCTTGAGCAGTCGACCATCCGCACTCTCGATCCGGGCGGCGTTGACCTGGTCGGATCGAGCGCACGCGCCAATACCCTCAATGTGATCCCGGGGCTCGTCATCGGCGACCACGCGGTGGTCGAAGCGATGCTCGGCCGGGGAGGATACGAGGATGCTGTGCCAGCCCTGCGCATCCTGGTTCCGGGCACTGTGGCAGCGAATGCACTCATCACTGTTACCGCGGATGGTAAGGCCGCGGTGCCGAGCACCGTCGAATTGAAAGTTGAACCGGGGATCGCCACCGACTTTCCGCTGCAGGATTTCGCCGACGGTACCTATACCGTGACCGTGGCAACCGATGTGCCCGCTGTCGTCGGCGCTCGCTCGACCGCGCTGCAGATTGCCGGCAAGGTGCCGAGTGATCCGGCGGTGGCGCCGAATCTTGTGGGAACAGATTTCGCGTGGTTCGCGCCGGCACCGGAGCTTCGTTCGACGGCGCTCGTCACCGTCGCACCAGGCCCGTCACCGACCCTGAGCCTTGCCAACGCGACCGCCCTGGATGCCACTGTGACGGTGGAGGGGCCCGGCGCGCCGTCGACCCCGATCAGCATCCCGGCGGGCCACACGGCAAATCTCGCCGTTCGTGCCGACGGCAAGTACCTGATCAGTGGTTTTGTGGCGCTCCACGCAGCGGTGAGCTACCAGGGGACAGGTGCGTTAGCAGGGTTTACGGTAGTCCCGCCGGAATCGGCGTCTGGGCCGATCACCGTGTTCCGCGGGATACCTCGCGACATGACCGTTGCGGTAAACGCAACGCCCTAATTGTGGCGAAAGCGTTCTGGCGCCAGGTCCCACGGGTCTTTGCCGAGCAGTTCCGCGACGGCACGGAACACGCAGCTTTCCACCATCATCCGCCGATGCAAATCGTCGTTTCGGTGAAGCCTGGCCAGCCGTTCAATCGGCAACCGAAACAGGACGATGCGCCGCTCACTTTCGAAAACCTGCCACCGGCGCACCCGGCCGGGCCCGGCGGAGGATGCAGGGAGCGCAGCAATCTCGAATCGCACGCCCGCCAGATCGTCCGGCCATAACTCGCGAAGGTATTGGGCGGTGGCGGCGACGGTTGCGTCGAAGGTGCCGATACGTGAGCGGAGGCGGGGAAGATGCGGTCCGGTGACGGCGGCGCGAATTCCGCGGCCGTGCCGGTCCCGCCAGCCGGCACGCACACTCACACCGACGCTGGTCCCGTGCAGGCTGCCCAACCGGTCGCCCGCCCGATCGTTGCCGCCACGCTCACCACCTCGCGCGCTGTTGCTTCGTGGTTTGGCCATCCGCCAATTCTACCCGGGACGCTTCTCAGTGGGCACGGTTCTGCCCGGGCGAGGCGTCGGCGACCTGCGCCACCCGTTCGCTAAGGTTGAGGCAAATGGATGGCAGGACGTGCAGCAAGGTGGCGTGCGTGCGGGAAGCGGTCGCAACGCTCACCTACGTGTACGCCGATTCGATGGCGGTTCTCGGGCCGTTGAGTTTCCGCCACGAACCACACAGCTACGACCTGTGCTCGAAGCACTCTGAGCGGCTCTCGGCCCCGCAAGGGTGGCAGGTTGTGCGTCACGTAGCATTGGAAAATGAGTTCTAGCCCCGATCTGGATGACTTCGTCAAGACCTACGACATCCGAGGGCTGGTCGGCTCACAACTGACCGACGAGGTGGTTGAGGCGATCGGCGCAGCATTCGTTGATGTTGTCGCTGCGAGCGGTCGTGACGTGTATGTCGGTCACGACATGCGGGAGTCGTCTCCCGGATTCGCTGCCGCATTTGCGCGCGGTGCTGTGGCGCGGGGAGCGAGCGTCGTGTCGATCGGGCTGTGCTCGACCGACGAAAACTATTTTGCCTCCGGGCGCTGGGACGCGCCCGCAGCAATGTTCACGGCCAGTCACAATCCGGCCAGCTATAACGGGATTAAGCTCAGCCGCGCTGGCGCGCGCGGGATCAGCCTCGACACCGGGCTTGCGGAGATCCGTGACCGGGCGAAGCTCTACCTTGAGAACGGCATTGCGACGGTCGCGGAGCCGGGCGAGCAGCGCACGGTGGATGTTTTGGCCGACTACGCCGGTTACCTTCGTGAGCTGGTCGATCTTTCGGCGATTCGTCCCCTGCGTGTTGTTGTGGATGCCGGAAATGGTATGGGCGGCCTGACGGTGCCGGCGGTCCTTGGCACTGCGGCGGGCCTTCCGGCATTGCCGATAGAGGTGATCCCGCTCTATTTCGAGCTCGACGGAAGCTTCCCGAACCACGAGGCGAATCCGCTTGAACCAGAGAACCTGCGCGACCTGCAGGCTGCGGTGGTGCAGAACGGGGCCGACCTCGGCCTCGCTTTCGACGGCGACGCTGATCGGTGCTTTGTCATCGACGAGCTCGGCGAACCGATGAATCCGTCTGCGGTTGCTGCGGTTGTCGCTAATCGGGAGATCGCGCGAGCCAGGGCTGCGGCACCGGATGACGTGCTCTACGTCATCCACAACCTGATCACCTCACGGGTTGTGGCGGAGACTATTGTCGCGGCAGGGGCGATCCCGGTACGCACCAGGGTTGGCCATTCCTTGATCAAGGATGAAATGGCCGCGACGGGCGCCATTTTCGGTGGAGAACATTCCGCGCACTACTACTTCCGTGACTTCTGGGGCGCCGACAACGGAATGCTTGCTGCGATGCATGTGCTCAGCGAATTCGGCAGCCAGTCTGGACCGCTCTCCGACATGGCCCGCCGCTACACTCCGTACTCGCTCAGTGACGAAATCAACTCGACAGTGAAGGACATCCCTGCCGCGTATGCGCGAATCGTTGACGCGTTTGCGCACCGAGGGGAATTCGACGAACTCGACGGACTCACCGTCTCCGGCAACGACGACGGGACCTTCTGGTGGTTCAACGTGCGCCCTAGCAACACCGAACCGCTGCTTCGACTCAACGTCGAAGCCGGCACACGTGAGCTCATGGAGAGCATTCGTGACACAGCGCTCGCGTTGATTCGCGCCTAAATCACTTTCATCATTCAGGAGGTGGTGTGACGGAAGTGATTGTTGGGCTGGCGGCAGGGACGCCAGCGCACGCGATTGATCAAAGCTGCGAGAATGGACCAATGACCGTACCTCCTGCCGATCAGCCCCTCACGAACCAGGCGACCGCCCTACCGTTCAAGGTTGCGGACCTGGCGCTGGCCGAGGCTGGCAGGCACCAGCTGCGTCTGGCCGAAAATGAGATGCCCGGGCTCATGGCCCTGCGCGAGGAGTTCGGCCCGACCCAGCCGTTGGCTGGCGCACGCATTGCCGGCAGCCTGCACATGACCGTCCAGACCGCTGTACTCATCGAAACACTCGTCGCGCTGGGCGCGAAAGTGCGCTGGGCGAGCTGCAACATTTTCTCCACCCAGGATGAGGCGGCCGCTGCCGTCGCCGTCGGCCCCACCGGCACCCCTGAGGCACCCGCTGGCGTTCCGGTGTTCGCGTGGAAGGGCGAAACACTTGAAGAGTACTGGTGGTGCACCTCCCAGATCTTCGACTGGAGCGCTGAGGCCGGTATCGCGGGAGAGAGCTGGAACGGCCCGAACCTGATCCTCGATGACGGCGGCGACGCGACCGTTCTCGTCCACAAGGGACTCGAGTTCGAGAAGGCTGGGGCTGTGCCGGAGGCAAGTGCATCCGACACCCACGAGTGGCGGGTGGTGCTGGACACCCTGCGCGACTCGCTCGCGGCGTCCGCTGACCGCTGGCAGCGTGTCGCGGCCGGCATCCTCGGCGTCACCGAAGAAACCACCACCGGTGTTCACCGACTGCACGAGCTGGCGAGAACCGGCGCGCTCCTGTTCCCGGCCATCAACGTCAACGACTCGGTCACCAAGTCCAAGTTTGATAACAAGTACGGCATCCGGCATTCCCTTCCGGATGGCCTGAACCGTGCCACCGACGTCCTGATTGGCGGCAAGGTGGCGTTCGTTGCCGGATACGGTGACGTCGGAAAAGGCGCAGCTGAAGCCCTCCGCGGCCAGGGTGCACGCGTGATCGTCTCCGAAATTGATCCGATCAATGCGCTCCAGGCGGCCATGGACGGATTCCAGGTGGCCAGGATTGACAGCGTGCTCGACCAGGTCGACATTTTTATCACCGGCACCGGAAACCAGAACGTGATCACCGTCGACCACATGCTCGGGATGAAGCACCAGGCCATTGTCGCCAACGTCGGCCACTTCGACGACGAGATCGACATCGCAGGGCTGGAAGCGCTCGATGGGGCCCTCAAGGTTCAGATCAAACCGCAGGTGCACGAGTGGCGGTTGCCAAGCTCGCGCAGCGTGCTGATTCTTTCAGAAGGCCGACTGATGAACCTCGGCAATGCGACCGGGCACCCATCTTTCGTGATGAGCAACTCCTTCAGTAACCAGGTGCTCGCACAGATGGAACTGTTTCGCGGCGACTACCCGCTCGGCGTGCACGTGCTGCCGAAACGGCTCGATGAGAAGGTCGCCCGGTTGCACCTTGGCGCGCTCGGCGTCGAATTGACAACGCTGACGCCAGCGCAGGCCGCCTACATCGGCGTCCCTGTGGATGGGCCATACAAGGTCGACGAGTACCGCTACTGAGTGGCCATGTAGACGCCGGTCAGCGTCGGTCGGGGAAATCGTGCGGGAGTGCCTTCAGTGCCGGGGTGAGCTGGTCCAGCCGCGTGCGCTGCAACTGCAGGGCGGTGAACTCCCGGTCGCGACGCAGAGCGCTAACCGCAGCGAGAAGCAGTTCAGGATGTGCGGGCGGTATCGGCGAGACATAGATCGACGCTTCCGCAGCGAGCTCCTGGCTGACCCGCGCCCGGCTATCCGGTGTGAGGCCACCGGCGGAGGCCAAAAACTGGGAGATCCGGCGCGCGAGCGGGTCCGGAAGTTTGGCAACATCCGCTGTTTGGGCCCAACCGACCAACTCGACGGGTACGCCAAACACTTCAGGCGTATAGCGGGAGATCCGTTCGTGCTGGCTGTACGTCCCGGCGACCAGGTCGCCCAACCGTTTTGACCTGCTGTTGAGGAGGCCGGTCAGTGCGGCAAGCCCACCAAGGGTTCCGAAGATTTCCATCACCCCGAGCAGGGCGCGAATGAAGGCGTGACGGAACCCGATCGCGCCGCCATCATCGCGCACGATCCTGGCGCCGATAGCGAGCTTTCCCAGCGACCGACCCCTGGTGAGCAGTTCGACAACGGTGGGGATGACCACAATGGACAACACGAGTGCCACCACGGTGATCGCGCGAAGCATCGCGGCATCGAAGAAGATGACAAAGACGGGGGAGTTCACGGTGACGACGATAAGAATCCACAACCCGAAGTAGACCACCCAGTCGATCGCGGCGCCCGCACCACGCAGCACAAAGCTCGCCGGGCGAAGGTCGAGGGCGACAGCTTCACCGGTGATCAGCTCGTCAGCGCCATCGCCGAAATCATCGAGGGCAGTCGAAATCGACTGGTACGGCGCCACCATGTCTAGTATTTAAGCAGATGGATCTCGACGCCTACTCCGCCGCCCACCGCGAAGAATGGGATGAGCTTGCCCGGCTCGGGTCCAAAAGACGGATTACCGGGGCAGAATCCGATGATCTGATCGAAAGTTACCAGACTGGCGCGGGTCACCTGTCCGCCATCAAAGCGACAGCGGGTGCCTCGGTGCAGGGTGACCGGTTGTCGCTTGGGCTGTCTCGCGCACGCTTGAAGTTCACCGGCGCCCGAACAAATCTTTTCCGGCAACTCCCGACATTTTTCGCCCTGCAGTTGCCGGCAGCCCTGTACAGAATCCGGTGGATTTCCCTGGCAATAACCGCCGCAACAGTCATCGTGGCCGTGCTCTACGGCTACTGGGCGCTCAACACTCCCGGCGTACTACAGAACTTTGGCACGGAAGAGATGCGCAGCCAGTTCGTGGAGAAAGATTTCGTCAACTATTACTCAGAGCACGGCCTGAGTTCGTTCTCGGCGCTCGTCTGGACGAACAACGCCTGGCTCGCAGCACAGTGCATCGCGTTCGGTATTGTCGGAGTGTACGCGCCGTACCTTCTCTTCACGAACGCCCAAAACATCGGGTTTTCCGGTGCGCTGATGGCATCCCACGATCGCCTTGACGTGTTCTTCCTCTACATTGCGCCGCACGGCCAGCTCGAGCTGTACTCGATTTTTGTCGCCGGAGCCGCCGGCATAATGATCTTCTGGGCCTGGATAGCGCCAGGGGCGAGATCCCGCGCGCAGGCGCTCGCCGAAGACGGCCGCGCACTGTTCACCATCGTTATCGGGCTGACAATCTCACTGTTCGTCTCCGGAATCATCGAAGGATTCGTCACCAGGCAGGACTGGCCGTGGCCGATCAAGATCGGCATCGGAACTCTCGCGTTGGCCGCGTTCCTGTTCTATCAGTGGGTGGCCGGCCGAAAGGCGTACCGTTCTGGCGAGACCGGAGACCTGGACGAATTCGAGAGCGGCGCGAAACGCATCATCGCTGGCTGAACGGGGTGGGCACCCGCTATTTGCGTTCGAACAGCGCCTTGTAGGTTGCACCGGCAAGCAGTCCACCAGCGAACGGAACCACAATGAACACCCACAACTGGCCAAGCGCATCCGGACCACCATAGATCGCGGTGGCAAGCGAGCGGGCCGGGTTCACCGAGGAGTTGCTGATCGGAATCAGCACCAAGTGCACCAACGTTAACGTGAGGGCGATCGCGAGCGGTGCCATCGTTGCGTTCCCACGCGGGCCCGTCACTCCAAGGATCACCCAGACGAAAATTGCGGTCA
>JBDSZO010000195.1:0-3177 GCA_039925105.1 Terrimesophilobacter sp.
GGGATCGTGATCGACGACATCGTGCCCGGTCACACCGGCAAGGGTGCTGACTTTCGCCTGGCCGAGATGGGGTACGGGGACTATCCGGGGATCTACCACATGGTCGAGATTCCCGAAGAAGACTGGGCACTTTTGCCCGATGTTCCTGAGGAACGGGACGCGGTCAACCTGGATGTGGAAAGCGAGGCGCGGCTGGCGGAGCGCGGCTACATCATCGGTCAGCTGCAACGGGTCATTTTCTACTCGCCGGGGGTGAAAGAAACCAACTGGAGCGCAACACCACCAATTGTCGGTGTAGACGGGCGCACCAGACGGTGGGTGTACCTGCATTACTTCAAGCAGGGGCAGCCCTCGATTAATTGGCTTGACCCGACCTTCGCAGGCATGCGCCTGGTGATCGGCGACGCGTTGCACTCCCTGGGCGACCTGGGGTCGAGCGCGCTCAGGCTGGATGCGAACGGCTTCCTCGGTGTTGAGAAAAGTGCAGAAGGGTTGCCGGGATGGTCGGAAGGTCACCCGTTGTCGGCTGCTGCAAACCACCTGATCGCTGGCATGGTCCGCAAGGTTGGCGGGTTCTCGTTCCAGGAGCTGAACCTCACCGTCGAAGACATTCACGACACCGGCCTGGTCGGTGCCGACTTGTCTTACGACTTCATCAACCGCCCCGCGTACCAGCATGCGCTGGCTACGAGCGACACCGAATTTCTTCGGTTGACTCTGCGAACGTCCCTTGAGCTCGGGGTTGAGCCGGCCGGCCTCGTTCACGCGCTGCAGAACCATGACGAACTAACCTACGAGCTCGTCCACTGGGAGACCAGGCACCGGGCTGACCTGTATTCCTTCCGCGGTGAAGAGATCACCGGAGCGGCACTTGCCCAGGCGGTCCGAGCCGATCTTGTCAACAGGCTCACCGGAGTAAATGCCGACTACAACCGCGTATTCACCACCAATGGCATCGCTTGCACGACCGCGTCGGTGATCGCCGCCACCCAAGGATTCAGCACTCTCGATGCGATTGGTGTTGATGATGTCGAGCAGATTCGTGCAGCGCACCTTCTCCTGGCCGAGTTCAATGCCTGGCAGCCCGGCGCGTTCGCGCTGTCCGCCTGGGACCTGCTCGGCGTGCTGCCGTTGCCGGTCGATTCGGTGAGTGACCTGATCCGCTCCGGTGACACCCGGTGGATTCATCGCGGCGCCCACGATCTGACTGACGCGAACCCGAGCGCCACAATGTCCAGTTCCGGCATGCCGCGCGGGCGGTCCCTGTACGGTTCTCTGACCGCCCAACTGGAATCCCCCGACTCGTTCGCTTCGCGACTGAAGCAGATCCTGCGCGTGCGGGCAGAGTACGGGATCGACACGGCAACCCAAATCGATATCCCGGACGTCGCCCACTCCGGAATGCTCGTCCTGGTGCATCGCCTGGATGATGGTGATCCGCTGAATCCGGATGCGCGAACACAGGTCACGGTGCTGAATTTCAGCAACGAGGCGATCGAGGGGACGGTGCGTTCCGACTTTCTCACACCGCAGAGCTCCGTCACCGACGTCGTGAACGGTGACGAGGTGGGCCGCGTTGATGACCTCAACAGTTTCTCCATGAGTTTGCTGCCCCACACCGGGCGGTTTCTCATCCTTGAAGATGTTGACGATCTGGCGTGAGGTGTGCCGAGCGCGCTGAGAGTGCCCTTGTGCGTTTGGCGTACGGCTAGTACCGTCCAAACAAACCACCCCACCGCACACTGCAGGGATGAGGTCGACGATGTCCGACACGAGCTCGCGGGAAATCGCCAGCGAGATTCCCGTCAGTATTGAAGAGCCAGACTCTGCCCTGAAGCGCTTCGCCATCGCTGTAGGGATCGTTCTGCTCGCCGTCATCTGGCTGGTTGTCGGGTTTGCGCTGCTTGGTCTGAGTACGGCGGTCGCTGCCATCCTTGCGGTCGGTTTTTTGCTTTGGTGGGGCTGGGCGATTCTGGTCACAGTCTTCTTCCACCTGACCCGTCGCCGCTACCCTCTCCGGTTTCTCTTTCCGCTTGGTCCGGTGCGAGCGCGCACCGCACTGCGCGACGCAGGCAACTCCTCGGTTGCCCCGACCATGGCGGCGGCGGCCCGCGGTACCATCCTCCTGTTCGGGCCGCTCGTGTTCCTGATGCGCCTGATTTTTGGCTGGAAGCAATCGCGTGAGCGCCGCGAGCGCAGCTCAATCATCGACCTTCCGCTTCGCGGATCGACACTGTTTAGGGCAACCCTGCGCGCTGTCATCGATATTGCGGGCCAGTGGAAAATGCTTGTTGACGGATTCCACGAGTCGACCGCCGAGTATGACGGGTGGGTCGAAGGCACGTTCGCTGAGATCGGTGCCTTCGTGACCTGGTGGCCGCTCGAGGAGCTCTCGGTCGAATCGTATTGCGTCTTCACTCCACTGCCGTTCACTGTCACCTCGGATGTTGCTCTGGAATCTTCCCTCGATCTGCAACCGTCGCCGGATCCGCGAGGCTTCCCCGGGCTGGCGTCGGCGGTGATCCGGCGGACCCGCATCACCGGACTTCGCGACCTGTTCCATAGTGCTAGTGAGATTGGCGGGATGGGCGACCCGAACCTTGATGACGTTCCGGACTGCGGCGTTGTTCGCATCGTGCGCACGACGAACCATTCCGGCCAGCGCTGGATCGTGCAGGTGCCGAGCACGAGCAGTTGGCAGCCGCGCGCCGGTAAGGCACCCAATGACATCACCGCTGACCTGTCCGCCGCGTCCGGACGGGAGACGAGCCTGCTCCGTGGGGTGCTGGCAGCGATAGCGAAAGCCCAAATTCCCCTCGATGCACCAGTACTTCTTGCCGGCTTCAGCCTTGGCGGCATTGTCGCGGCACAGATTGCGACGGGCAAGTATGTCGCGCCCGGCTACACAACGCCGCACAACTACACCCACGTGATTGTTGCGGGTTCTCCGATCGCGCGATTTGGGATCGCCGACGGCGTCACGGTGCTGTCTCTGGAGCACCAGCTGGATCCGGTTCACCGGCTTGACGGGCGCCCGCGCGCCACCGACACCACCGCAACCGTGCCCTGGGTGACCGTGCACGCCGGACCGCCACTTCCGCCGAATTATTCGCTCGGGCAGACCCATCACCTGCCGAGCTATGCCGAGACCGGCCAAACTTTTGCCACCGGGTTGGA
>JBDSZO010000196.1:0-3761 GCA_039925105.1 Terrimesophilobacter sp.
GAGCCGGATCCGCCGTGGAACACCAGATCAAGAGGATTCGCATCCTTGCCATACTTTGCGGCAATTCCGGCCTGGATCTCACCGAGCAGCTCCGGTCGAAGCTTGACATTGCCTGGCTTGTACACACCGTGCACGTTGCCGAAAGTGAGCGCGGCCATGTAGCGCCCGTTTTCACCGAACCCAAGCGCTTCAACAGTGGCGATCGCGTCATCGAGGGTCGTGTACAGGTGTTCGTTGATCTCGTGGCTGACACCATCTTCCTCGCCGCCGACGACACCAATTTCGACCTCGAGGATAGAGTTGATTGCCTTCATCCGCGGCAGGATGTTCTTTGCGATCTCCAGATTCTCGGCCAGCGGCACGGCCGAGCCATCCCACATGTGGGACTGGAAAATCGGGTTGCGCCCCGCCTTCACCTCCGCCTCGGATGCTTCGATGAGCGGCATGACGAAACCGTCCAGCGCATCCTTCGGGCAGTGGTCGGTGTGCAGAGCAACGGTGATGGGATAGTTCTTCGCTGCCTCCGTCGCGAAGGCGGCAAACGCGAGCGCACCGGACGCGCGGGCCTTGACGGTCTGACCGGCAAAGTAGTCTGCGCCGCCCGTCGTCACCTGGATGATCCCATCACTGCCGGCCTCGGTGAGCCCCTGCAGCACGGAGTTGATCGTTGAGGAGGAGGAAACATTGAACGCGGGGAACGCGTAGCCGCCCTGTTTGGCTTTGTCGAGCATTTCGGCGTACTGGTCGGGGGTTGCGATGGGCATGGCGTCTCCTTGGCGTGCGGGCCGTTATCCCTCAAAGTCTATCGATGCCACCTCGATAGGATGTGTTCGTGAGCGAATCCACGGAAACCGGCACCCTCTTTCTTCACCCAGACCGCAACCTTGCCATGGAGCTGGTTCGGGCCACCGAGGCTGCGGCCATCCGGGCCTGGCCGTTCATCGGCAAAGGCGACAAAATTGCCGCGGACGGCGCTGCCGTTGATGCGATGCGAAAATTTCTGGGCACCGTGAACTTCGATGGTGTCGTCGTCATCGGTGAGGGCGAAAAAGATCACGCCCCGATGCTGTTCAACGGCGAGCATGTTGGAAACACGCGCGGACCCGCCTGCGATATCGCCGTCGACCCCATCGATGGCACCTCGCTCACCGCCGCCGGCCGACAGAACGCGATCTCGGTCATCGCCGTGTCGGATCGCGGCAGCATGCTGGATGCGTCGTCCGTGTTCTATATGGACAAGATCGTTTCCGGCCCGGAAGGCCGTGGCGTGCTCGACCTGGAGAGGCCAATCGGCGACAACCTCCGCGCCCTCGCGAAGGCACTTGGTAAGCCGGTGGAAGATATGACGGTGGCCGTATTGGACCGCCCCCGCCACATCCAACTCATCGACGACATCCGGGCCGCCGGGGCGGGGACACGGCTCATGCTGGACGGCGACGTTGCTGGCGGGATCAACGCGGCGCGCAACGAGACCCGCATCGACCTGTGCGTTGGCATTGGCGGGAGCCCGGAAGGGATCACGACGGCCTGCGCGATTAAAGCCCTTGGTGGCTTCATGCAGGCTCGACTTGCGCCCGGCACCGACGAGGAGAAGCAGAAGGCGAAGGATGCCGGGCTCGACCTTGACGCGATCATGGATGCGGACGACATGGTGAAGGGCGACAACTCCTTCTTCGTTGCGACGGGTGTTACCGATGGCGGGCTCGTCGACGGGGTGCGTCGCAAGGGTCCGATCATCCGCACGGAGAGCATCGTGCTGCGGTCGCGGTCAGGGACGATCCGTCGAGTTATTGCAGAGCACCAGGTGGAAAAGTGGCTCGGCGCGTAACTTCCTTCTAGGTGTCCTCCGCCCCGGTGAGGGGTCCCATTCTGCCCTTAAACGACCGCACGAAGGGCAGAACGGGACCCCTCACGAGGTTCAAGGGCGTGAATAGCTGGATCCTGAGGGTGTGCGCATCAGCAACCCGTCATCGACGAGGTAGCGGCGCAGAGTCGCCACGTCCGGATGGAAGGGTTCGAGTCGGTCGTTGACGTCAGCCTCGGAAAGTACTTCGTCACTCTGGATCGACTGCTCGACTACCCAACTGAGCAACTCACAGCGGTCTACCGGCCGCACCGGATACTGCTCGATTCGGCCGTTCCGCACAAAGCGGTGGACGCCCTCGTGCTTTGGTTCGGCGGTGCGCTCGAGCAGGTCGGATGCGGCATCCGAAACGACGACAAGCGATCCGCCGGCACCGACGCGGATCAATCCCGCGTTGCACAGGGTGGTGACGGCGCGGTCGCGCTTCTTAGTGGGAAGCCCAGCGGCCCCCGGGAGGCCGAGTACAACCTCGGCATAGACGCTGCGGGCATCCGCGTTGGCGAGGGCTGCTAGTACAGTTCGCCACTCCTTCGTCATGCTGCCATCGTAAACTTCGCCGATGTGAGGGGGTGGAAAATGTTCTTCACGGGGCCCTTCACCGGGCGGCGGCGGAGGGAAAATCGTCGGGCTTGGCATCCACATTTGTGTCAGCATCCGCATCAGCTTGCACATCCGCGTCTGAGGTGAGTTCGTACGCGGTGAGTTCGCGCGGCGCATCCTCAATGCCAGGTAACGTCCCGAGAACCTTGGACTCGTCAAGCGCGCTCAGTCGTCGCGCACTTGGCAGCACCTGACGTTCGAGCGAGCCGACAAAAGTGTTGTAATCCTTCACGCTGCGCTCGATGGATCGGCCAAGTTTCTCCACGTGCTCGGACAGCTTCGACAACCGGCCGTACAGCTCCTTGCTGAGATCGAACAGCAGTTTCGCATCCTCAGTGAGCACGTTCTGCTGCCAGGAGAAGGCCACAGTTTTCAGCACCGACCAGAGCGTAACCGGCGAGGCGAGGGCAACCCGTTTGCCGAACGCGTAGTCCATGATCGTCGGGTCAGCCTCCATGGCGCTGGAGACCAGCGACTCACTCGGGATGAACGCAATCACCAGCTCTGGCGAGGCTTCAAGACCGTCGTAGTAGGCCTTACTGGAAAGCGCGTCCACGTGGGCTCGCAGAGCCTTCACATGCGCCTTGATCAGCTGCTCCCGCTTCGCCCCCTCCTCGCCGGTCGCGGTGACCGGGATGCCGCTGGCTTCCAGATAGGAATTGAACGGCACCTTAGCGTCGACGGCAATGTTCTTGCCGCCGGGCAGGTGCACCACCATGTCGGGGCGGCCCGCGCCAGCATCCGAGGTGATGCTCGACTGCACATCGAAGTCGACCCGCTCGATGAGGCCCGCAGCCTGAACGACGTTGCGCAACTGCGTCTCGCCCCAGACCCCGCGCGTGCTGTTGCTCTTGAGCGCCGCCGCGAGCGACTCAGCGGTGCTGCGTAGCCGCTCCTCGGATTCGGTCGCCGACTTCAACTGCTGGGAAAGTTCGCCATGCTGCTGCTGGCGCTGCGTTTCCAACTCGGTCACCTTGTTCTGCATTGTGCGCAGGCTCTCCTGCACCGGAGTGAGCATCTGCAGCACCTTGCTCTCTGCGCGTTCACGTTCGGTTTGAGCGGTCTGCTCAGCCCGCTGTCGCTCGATCAGGTCACGGTACTGCTCCTGCAGCCCACCAACCTGCTCCCGCAGAGCCTGCGACGTCGCGCTGACGGACGCGAGCTCCGCTACAAGTGTCGCCTGCGTTGCCTGCTCGGATGCCCTCAGCTCCGCCACCGCCGTCTGGTGCCGCGCCTCGAGCACGGCAGGGTTCTCTCCGGTTTCGGAGCTGCGCCGACCGCGCACGAGCAGCATGCC
>JBDSZO010000197.1:0-3345 GCA_039925105.1 Terrimesophilobacter sp.
GTCGCCACCGCGTCCCTCGTTCGCGCACCCGTCGTCGCTGCCCGCGCGCAGGCAAGCGCGCACCCGGTGTCGATCGGTGGCAAGGGGTCCACCATCTTCGGCAAGACCCTCGACCGCAGGTTCAGTCCGGAGTGGGCCGCGTGGGCAAACGGGGTCGCGGTGCGTGAACTCGACTACCACGACACTTTCCTCGCCGCCGAATATTCGCACCCGGGCGATAACATTCCGCCGATCCTCGCTGTTGCCCAACATGCCGGGCGCAACGGGCGCGACCTCGTTCGCGGCATTGCCACCGGCTACGAAATCCAGATTGACCTGGTCAAAGCCATCTGCCTGCATGAGCACAAAATAGACCACGTCGCCCACCTCGGCCCATCTGCTGCCGCAGGGATTGGCGCGCTCCTCGGGCTCGACACCGAAACGATCTTCCAGGCCATTGGCCAGGCACTCCACACCACGACCGCAACCCGGCAATCCAGGAAAGGCGAAATCTCCAGTTGGAAAGCACACGCGCCCGCCTTCGCCGGGAAGATGGCCGTCGAATCCATCGACCGCGCCATGCGCGGCCAGACCAGCCCCACTCCGATCTACGAGGGCGAGGATGGCGTTATCGCCTGGATGCTGGACGGCCCGGATGCCCGCTATGAAGTTCCGCTGCCAGAACGCGGCGAAGCCAAACGCGCCATCCTCGACAGCTACACCAAAGAGCACTCCGCCGAATACCAGGCACAGGCTCTCATCGACCTCGCCCGCAAGCTCGGTCGCGACCACCCCGCTCTTCGCGGTGCCCATGGTGCGGAAAACATCCAGAGCATCGTCATCCACACCAGCCACCACACGCACAATGTGATCGGCTCGGGCGCCAACGACCCGCAGAAATACGACCCGAGCGCGAGCCGCGAAACCCTCGACCACTCCATCCCGTACATCTTTACTGTCGCGCTGCAGGACGGCGAATGGCACCACGAGCGCAGCTACGCACCAGAACGCGCTAACCGCCCAGACACGATCGCACTGTGGAACACGGTCACGACGACCGAGGACGCGGAGTGGACCCGCCGCTATCACTCCATTGACCCAAACGAGAAAGCATTCGGCGGACGCGTGGTGATCACCATGCGGGACGGATCGACCATCGTCGACGAGATCGCCGTCGCGGACGCCCACCCACTCGGCGCGCGCCCCTTCGCCAGAGAGCAGTACGTCGCGAAGTTCCGCACTCTCGCCGAGAACGTGCTCGAGCAGGAAGAGATCGAACGGTTTCTCGCACTCGTGCAGCGGCTTCCGGAGCTCGCACCGGACGAACTCGGAGGCCTGACAGTCGTCGGACGCCCCGGGCTCCTCGCCTCGATCGCCTCCCCGGAAGGACTTTTCTGATGTTGTATTCCACCGTTACGCCTGCGACCAAGCGTCAGATCCTGCGTGAACGCCTCGCCAGCGGCGACCTGCTCCGGTTCCCTGGCGCGTTCAACCCGCTGAGCGCCAAACTCATTCAGGACAAAGGCTTCGACGGTGTCTACATTTCCGGCGCGGTGCTTTCTGCCGACCTTGGGCTGCCAGACATCGGGTTGACCACCCTCAGCGAGGTGGCGCTCCGCGCCGGCCAGATAGCACGGATGACCGACCTGCCGGCCATTGTTGACGCAGACACCGGCTTTGGCGAACCGATGAATGTTGCAAGGACAGTTCAGGCGCTGGAGGATGCCGGAGTTGCCGGCCTGCACATCGAAGACCAGGTCAATCCGAAACGGTGCGGCCACCTCGACGGAAAAGCCGTCGTCGACACCGAGACAGCCGTTCAACGCATCCGCGCTGCAGCAACCGCACGCCGCGACCCGAACCTGCTGATCATGGCGCGCACCGACATCCGCGCCACTGTGCCGGGACCGGGCGGTATCGCTGTCGCGATCGATCGGGCCAAAGAACTGGTCGATGCCGGAGCCGACGCCATCTTTCCCGAAGCAATGGAAGATCTCAGCGAGTTTGAGAAAATTCGCACCGCTGTCGACGTTCCCGTGCTGGCCAACATGACCGAATTCGGCAAGAGTGAACTGTTCACCACCGAACAGCTTGCCAGCGTCGGCATCAACATTGTCATTTACCCGGTCAGCCTCCTGCGCCTCGCCATGGGCGCCGCAGAACGAGGGCTCGACGTTCTGGCCGCCGAGGGTACGCTGAAACCGGTAGTGAAAGAAATGCAGACGCGCGCGCGCCTGTACGAACTGCTGGATTATGAGGCATACAACACCTTCGACTCCGGTGTCTTCAACTTCACCCTCGAGACCAACAAGGACTGACTATGAGCGAAGCGGAAATCCGCAAAGGGCTGGCAGGAGTCGTCGTCGACACAACGGCGATCTCCAAGGTGAACCCCGAAACGAACTCGCTGCTGTACCGCGGCTACCCCGTACAGGAGCTTGCCGCCCACTGCGAATTCGAAGAGGTCGCCTACCTGCTGTGGAACGGTGAACTGCCGAGCCCCGTGCAGCTGGAGGAATTCCAGAGGCTCGAACGCGGCCTGCGCCCGCTTGACCACCGCACCAAGCGAATCATCGACGAACTGCCGTTGACAGCGCATCCGATGGATGTTGTCCGCACCGCCGTCAGCGTGATCGGCGCAACCGACCCGACCCTCGCAGAACCGGACGGCATCACCGACCGCAACCTCAACATGGGGCGCGCCCTCTACCTGCTCGCGCAGTTGCCGTCCATCGTCGCCTACGACCAGCGCCGCCGTCGCGGACTCGAGCTCGTCGAACCGCGGGAAGATCTGGCGTTCTCGGCAAACTTTCTGTATATGACCTTCGACGAGGTGCCGGACATCACCGTCGTGAACGCGTTCGACGTGTCGATGATCCTTTACGCGGAGCACTCCTTCAACGCGTCGACGTTCACCGCGCGCGTCGTCACCAGCACCCTCTCCGACCTGTACTCGGCCGTCACGGCAGCGATCGGTGCGCTCAAGGGCCCGCTGCACGGTGGCGCAAACGAAGCGGTCATGCACATCTTCGACGAGATCGGCAGCGCAGAAAATGCTGAAGCCTGGCTGGATGCTGCACTCGCAGAAAAGCGCAAGATCATGGGCTTCGGGCATCGGGTCTACAAGCACGGCGACTCGCGTGTTCCGACCATGAAGGCAGCGCTCGACACCCTCATCGCGGAATATGACCGGCCAGACCTTGGCGCGCTGTATGAAGCCCTCGAAAAGGGGATGACAGATCGCAAGGGCATCCTGCCGAACCTGGACTACCCATCGGGACCCACCTATAACCTGATCGGGTTCGACACCGAAATGTTCACCCCGTTGTTCGTCGCCAGCCGTATCACCGGCTGGACGGCACACAT
>JBDSZO010000198.1:0-1640 GCA_039925105.1 Terrimesophilobacter sp.
AACGTTCGTGAGGTGATCGGTCAGGCCCTGTCGAAGGCTGACATCACGCGGCACGACGTCGCCGCGATCGGCATCACCAACCAGCGCGAAACGGCTGTCGTGTGGGACAAGACCACGGGCACGCCGATCTGCAACGCGATCGTCTGGCAGGACACCCGCACCCAGCCCATCGTCGATCGCCTCGCGAAGCACGGTGGAGTCGAGCGGTTCAAGCCGAAGGTCGGACTCCCGCTCGCCACCTACTTTTCCGGAACAAAGATTGTCTGGGTCCTCGAAAACGTTGCCGGAGCCCGAGAGAAAGCCGAGTCCGGAGACCTCCTTTTTGGCACCACCGACACCTGGGTGCTGTGGAACCTCACCGGGGGTGTCGACGGCGGAGTGCACGTTACTGACGTCACGAACGCCAGCCGCACCCTGTTCATGGATCTCGAAACCTTGAGCTGGGATGACGGCATCCTTGCCGCGTTCGATGTTCCCAAGTCGATGCTGCCAGAGATCAGAAGCTCGTCCGAAGTGTACGGAACGACCGAGTCGTCGAGCCTGCTGCGCGAGGTTCCGATTGCCGGAATCCTCGGCGACCAGCAGGCGGCAACGTTCGGGCAGGCGGCGTTCGGAAAGGGTGAAGCCAAGAACACGTACGGCACCGGCAATTTTCTGATCTTCAACACCGGCGAAGAGATCGTCCATTCGAAGAATGGGCTGCTGACGACCGTCGGCTACAAGCTGGGGGATGCGGCACCGCACTACGCCCTGGAGGGTTCGATTGCGGTCACCGGGTCCCTGGTCCAGTGGGTGCGCGACAACCTTGGAATTATCTCATCCGCTGAAGAGATCGAGGCGCTCGCGAAGACGGTGGACGACAACGGGGGCGCGTACTTTGTTCCCGCGTTCTCCGGCCTGTTCGCCCCGTACTGGCGACCGGATGCGCGCGGGGCACTCGTCGGCCTCACCCGTTTCGTCAACAAGGGGCACATCGCCCGCGCCGTGCTCGAGTCGACCGCCTTCCAGACCCGTGAGGTGCTCGATGCGGTCAACGCTGACTCTGGCGTTCCACTCGGGGAGTTGAAGGTCGATGGCGGCATGATCGCCAACAACCTCCTCATGCAGTTTCAGGCAGACATCCTCGGCGTGCCGGTGGTGCGGCCTGTCGTGGCCGAGACAACGGCCCTTGGTGCAGCGTACGCGGCTGGCCTTGCCGTCGGGTTCTGGGATGGCCTGGACGAGCTGCGTGCAAACTGGCAGGAAGACAGCCGGTGGGAGCCTTCGATGGACGAGGCTGAGCGGGAGCGTCTACTGCGCAACTGGAAGAAGGCCGTGACGAAGACGTTTGATTGGGTGGATGACGACGTCAACTGAAGCCGGGCTGGCGTGATAAGAATCATCCACTGTGCGCGCAACCACACCGACCATTCACCTCTCGCGCGTACCATTCGAACAATGAGCGAAAAGGTACTTGTCACGGGTGGTTCCGGTTTTGTGGGGGTGTATTGCATCCTTGCGCTGTTGAACGCGGGGTATTCCGTTCGAACCACCGTGCGATCCCTCGTGCGTGAACCCGAGGTGCGCGAGATGCTGTCGAACGGTGGGGTCGAACCGGGTGATGCCCTCGAGTTCGCGGTCGCCGACCTGACGAGCGACGC
>JBDSZO010000199.1:0-2024 GCA_039925105.1 Terrimesophilobacter sp.
GACTCGTCGGAAACAGTGGTCGCCGCCCGCTCCTGTTGATCCATCGCGCACCCCCGTGCGTCTTTGTCGCCAACCCCCCACGGGCCAACTGGTCCTCAGTATTCCCTGTTTCCCCAGTTTGCGCCAGTATGTGCTGGTTATCCTTGATTAATGCTTCGCGTCAAACAGGTCATCCACTGGATGCTCACACGGAAACCGGTACGCGTATTCCAGCATTTTTCTGACCGTCGCGGCTTCCTGCTTTCGGCAGGTCTGTCCTACCATTCGATCTTCGCCGTGTTCGCAGGCGTGTGGGTCGGATTCGCCATCGGAGGCCTGGTCTTGCGGGGCAGTTCGACCCTGAGCGACGCGTTCTTCACACTTCTAGCGCGGTCGGTACCGGGGCTGATTGCGTGGGCTGGGTCCGACGGCGTCATCGATCCGAGCGAACTGTTTCAAACGCAGATTCTGGGGATCACCGGTGTCATTGCAGCGATCGCCCTGACGTTAACCGCCGTTGGCTGGTTGACTTCTGCGCGAGGCGCGGTGCGTGCACTGTTTGACCTACCCGCCCAGGAAGTGAACTTCCTGCTTCTGAAACTCAAAGATCTGGGACTCGCGATCGGATTCGGAGTTGCGCTCATCGCCTCCGCCGCCCTCTCCGTTGTGAGCACTCAGGCGTTCAACGCCGTGCTGTTCTGGTTGGGTATCCCGCAACAGTCGCCGCTCATCTCGATTGTCGGAAGCGGCGTGCTCCTGGCGATCATGGTGCTACTCGATGCTGCGGTCCTGGCAGCGTTATTCCGGATACTCTCCAACCTCGTCATTCCGCGTCGTCGGCTGTTGAGCGGCGCATTGTTGGGGGCGGTCGGATTGGGCATCCTCAAGGTGCTTGGGAACCTGCTGCTGGGGGGCGCAAGCCGCAATCCGTTGCTCGCGTCGTTCGCGATCCTGATCGGGTTACTGATCTGGTTTAACCTGATCTGTACCGTGATCCTTGGGACCGCATCCTGGATCGCGGTTGGCATGGACGACGACGGCTTGGTCGCAGACCCTCGGGTTGCGGCCGAACGCGCAGAGCAAGCCCGCCGCGAACGGGAACGGCTACTCAAAGAGATTGAGGCCGCGCGAGCGAGCGAGGGCAACTTCTTCACCAGGATGTTCCGGCGGCCGCGGTCGACAACGCCCACCGCCAAAGACCGTGACAGTGGATCTCGGTAAACTCGGAAGGTGTCCACCCCCCTGCGAGTAGCTTCAGTCAACGTCAACGGCATCCGTGCTGCATACCGCAAGGGGATGGGCGAGTGGCTTGAGGCGCGGGATGTCGACATTCTTGCCGTGCAGGAAGTTCGGGCAGCTACCGAGGACATTGAGGGTCTTGTTGGGTCCGACTGGCACATCCTGCATGACGCAGCAACCGCAAAAGGTCGGGCCGGTGTGGCAGTACTTTCTCGCGTGCCAGCGCGGGTAAACCGTGTGACATTGGGAGCGGACGACTTCGACAGCGCAGGTCGCTGGTTGGAAACCGACTTTGACATTCATGGCTCCACCGTCACCGTCGTGAGCACCTATGTGCACTCCGGAGAAGCCGGAACGCCGAAACAGGTTGAGAAGTACAAGTTCCTTGACGCGATGGCACAACGATTACCGGAACTCACCGCACACAACAATCTTGCGCTCGTTGTTGGTGACCTCAACGTCGGACATCGCACCCTCGACATCCGCAACTGGAAAGGCAACGTGAAACGTGCCGGATTTTTGCCGGACGAACGTGCATACTTCGACAGGTTCATTGGCTCAGAAGGCAACAACGACTACAACGCAGGCGGCGGCTTCGGCTGGGTGGATGTTGGGCGAAAATGGGCTGGCGAGGTCGACGGACCGTACACCTGGTGGTCTCAGCGCGGCCAGGCGTTCGACAACGACACCGGTTGGCGGATCGACTACCATCTGGCCAGTCCGGCACTCGCGGCAACCGTGGTCAACTACGCCATCGACCGTGCGAGTGCATGGGACACCCGATGGTCCGACCACGCACCCGTCGT
>JBDSZO010000200.1:0-2355 GCA_039925105.1 Terrimesophilobacter sp.
GCCGCGTCATGGCGGAACTGTTCGGCAAGTCGACGGGTGTGGTCGGCGGTCGCGGCGGTTCAATGCACATGTTCGACGGCGAACTGCGGATGCTGGGCGGCTACGGCATTGTCGGCGGCCAAATTCCTCCGGCGACCGGTGCAGCGTTCGCAATCAATTACCGCAGCAAAGGCGGCAAGAATGCCGAAGCCGTGATGTGTCTGCTTGGCGACGCAACGACCAACATTGGGGCGTTTCACGAGTCACTCAACCTGGCCGGGCTGTGGAAGCTTCCGATCGTCTACGTGGTAGTCAATAACGGTCTCGGCATGGGCACACCGGTCGAGCTCGCCTCCGCAGAGCCGGACCTGTACAAGCGTGGCTGCTCCTACCGGATTCCGGGTGTGCGCGTGAACGGCGACGACCCGATTGCGGTGAGGGATGCCGCGCTTGCGGCGCTCGAGCAGGCCAGGGTGGACCGTCAACCGAACATCCTTGAGACGATGAGCTTTCGGCTGAAGGGCCACTCCGTGGTTGACCCGGCCAAATACCGTTCGAAAGCAGACACCGAGAAAGCGCAGGAAAACGATCCGGTTCCCGCGTTCAGAATTCGGCTGCTGAAGGAGGGCGTTCTGGATGAGGCATCGGCCGACAGCATCCATGAGGCCGCGGACAAGATTGTGAGCGACGCTGTTGCCTTCGCGGACGACAGTTCGGAACCGGAGGTTTCAGAACTTTTCGATTTCGTTTACGCAACTGCCGTTGCGAATGCGCCGAGCTCATACCCCGGCGAACCGTTGATGGTGGTCTCATGAGCGAGATGACGTACCGGCAGGCGCTCAACGAAACCCTGAGGGCGGAGTTGACTCGCGATGAGAACGTCTACCTGATCGGCGAGGAGATCGGCGTCTTCGAAGGCTCCTACAAGATCACGGCAGGGCTGTTGAAAGAGTTTGGGCCAAAGCGAGTCGTCGATACGCCGATCTCCGAGGAGGGTTTCACGGGTGTCGCGATCGGCTCAGCGATGCTCGGACTTCGGCCCGTCGTCGAGATCATGACGCTGAACTTCACGCTCATCGCCATCGACCAGATCGTCAACCATGCCGCAAAAATGTACGGGATGTTCGGCGGCCAGGTGAAGGTGCCCATGGTCATCCGAACACCCGGCGGTGGAGGGCAGCAGCTTGCGGCTACACACTCTCAGAACCTTGAGGTTTGGTACGCGCACATCCCTGGACTGAAGGTGGTTGCGCCGTCGTCCCCGGCTGACGCGAAGGCTCTGCTCACTGCGGCGATCCGCGACGACGATCCGGTGCTGTTTTTGGAAAACCTCGCGCTGTACAACGTCAAGGGGGAGGTACCGGATGGCGAGCAGGTGGCCGAGATCGGTAAGGCGGCTGTCGTGAAGGAGGGTACGGATATCACCGTCGTGAGCTATTCGCGCGGCGTTGTGACGGCTCTGGAGGTTGCGAACAAACTTGAGGAAGACGGCGTTTCGGTCGAGGTTGTTGACCTGCGCAGCCTGCGCCCACTCGATCGCGAAACGGTGTGCGATTCCGTTCGCAAAACGAGTCGGGCGGTCGTGTTTGAGGACGACATGCTCAGCTACGGTGTCGGCGCGGAGATTTCGGCGACAATCGGCGAGGGGGCGTTCGATTTTCTGGATGCACCGGTGCGTCGGGTAGCGGCGGCAGAGGTGCCGTTGCCGTATTCGAAGCCGCTGGAACGATCGGCAATGCCGGATGCTGCCGCGCTCACGAAGGTCATTCACGAAGTTCTCGATGCTTCAGCGTTCGGAAAGTAGGAGGCAGCAATGTCTGAGGTTTTGATGCCGCGACTGTCGGACACGATGGAGGAGGGCGAGCTCTCCAAGTGGCTCAAAAATGTCGGGGACCAGGTTGCCAAGGGCGACACTCTCGCGGAGATTGAAACCGACAAGGCCACCATGGACTTGGAGGCGTTCGAGAGCGGCGTGCTGGAAGAACAGCTTGTTTCGGCGGGAACCGTTGTCGCGATCGGTACGCCGGTGGCGGTCATCGGTGACGGAAGTGGAAAGAAGACCGCGGGAGCAAAAGCTAAGCCGAAGCCCGCGGCGGACCTCCCTCCGGGTGAGGAGTCGCCGCAGGGTGAAAATAGCCCTCCGGTTGAGGAGTCGCCGCAGGGTGAAAATAGCCCTCGGGTTGAGGAGCCACCGAAGGCGGCGTCTCGAAACCAGGGATCCGCGAAACCAGAAGCGGAACAGCTACCGGCGGCCAGCTCAACTTCCGCGAAGCTCCGCATGTCACCGCTGGCCCGCAAGATTGCGAAAGAGCATGGACTCGATCTGGCCACAGTGACGGGTTCCGGCCCGGATGGTCGCATCGTGCGTTCCGACGT
>JBDSZO010000201.1:0-9981 GCA_039925105.1 Terrimesophilobacter sp.
GGACATGCGCGTTCACGAGGGTGCTGAGCACATCGTGAGCGGTGTCGTCTGGTCCGAATGCGCGACCAATGTCGGTCGTCCAGGACTCCCTGGAGGAACGCCGGCCGAGGTCGGTCGCGATGCTCATTCGGAACGGAACGTAACCGGAGTAACCGATCAGTGCACAAAACCTGGTGACGGTCGCTGCTGAGGTTCCCGCGCGTTCTGCGAGCTCGCCGATGGATGCGGTCAACGGGGCGTCCGGATGCTCGAGGAGCAGGTGCGCGATCCGGCTCATGGTTTCCGACATTTCCGGCAGCATGGCCCGGATGCGATTGACAACATCAATCGCGGGACCCGCATGCACTACTGGCAACGTTGCCGTCATGGAAATCCGTTTCTTGAAACCCGGAGAAACTGTAAGAATTATTCTTACCCGCGCTGCGTTCCAAGTCAAGACCCATTCGCAGAATCAGATATCTCGCGCCGTGCCCGCTCAAGGCATACCGGCCGTAGTACTGTGTGCGACAGGCAACCGCGGTCACGAAAAGGAATCGATGCAGAGGATCCTCGCCATAGACGCGGGAGGCACCAGCACCCGTGCGCTCGTCGTCGAGCCATCAGGTACCTGCCTCGGCTACGGACACTCTGGCGGCGGCAACCCGGTGTCATCCGGAATCGAGGGGGCCCTTGCCTCAGTCCTCGCGGCAACGCGGGCTGCGTTTGCCACAGTCCCGCCGGAGCAGCGCACGGTGTACTCCGCACTCATTGCTATGGCCGGAGCCAGTTCAGAGCTCCCAACAGACCAGCTGGCCGCCCAGCTCACCACAGCCGGGCTGCTCGGTGAGCTGGTGATCGAATCCGACCTGCTCGCCATGTTCTGTTCCGGAACTCCCTCCGGCAACGGCTACGTTCTGGTTGCTGGCACAGGGGCCGTGGCAGCACGCATCAGCGATACGAAACTCCAGACGGTGTCTGACGGCGTCGGCTGGCTTCTCGGTGACGAAGGTTCAGGGTTCTGGATCGGCCAGCACGTCGTAAGAGCAGTCATCGCTGACCTCGACGGGCGTGCGCCACACACCTCACTGACCGCCGCGCTGCTTGCTGCCCTCAACCTGACGGCAACCGAAGATCGCACCTTTGGGCGTCCACTCATGCAAATTGAACTCATCCGCGCGCTCTACAAAATGCGACCCATCGAACTCGCGCAGTTCTCACCCATGGCCTTCGAAGCGGGAGAGGACGCGGTGGCGAGCGGAATCCGCACTCAGGCCGCGACCGAACTGGCTGGCACACTTGCCGCGGTGCGACTCAGTGCAGAACACCACGATGAGCCTGCGGGACCGCTCGTCGTCGGCGGAAGTGTGCTTCGCGCGCTCGCGAATACAGAGCCGCTCGCGTCTGCGCTGCGCGAAGCGGCGGGAAACTCTCCACCCATCCCGGTACAGGACGGCGTTGTCGGTGCAGCAGTCCTCGGCCTGACGCGAGTAGGAATCGACGTTGATCATGAGATATTTGAACGAATCACACGAGGAGTGGCAATGCTGAGGGCCGGTACATGAGCGGGACATCCACGGTTCGTGTGGAACGCCGCGTTTTCTCGATCGCGGAACTTGGCGCTCAAAACCCGTTACCCATGGTCGGTGCACCGCTGGAAAGCCCGTACCAAATCAGCGGTGAACTGCCGGCGGAGATCGTCGACGGTTCACACTACGGGCATCCGCTCAACCTGTACCCATATCGCCTGCAGGACGGATACGACCGTGCGCGGCAGGAACGCCAGCTCACCACAGTCGTTTTGGAGAACGATCTCTTGCGCGCGGTCTTCCTGCCCGAGTTGGGTGGCCGCCTCTGGGAACTCGTGGACAAAACAGCGGGCAAGCAGCTGCTGCACAGCCCAAACACGATCCAGTTTGCCAACCTTGCGCTGCGAAACGCCTGGTTCGCCGGCGGAATCGAATGGAACATTGGCACGCGCGGTCACTCGCCGACCACCTGCGAACCGCTCCATGCCGGCACGACCGCCGACGGTCGGGTGCTGCGGATGTGGGAATTCGAGCGGATGCGCGGTGTCGTGTTCCAGATCGATGCCTGGCTCCCGGTCGACTCTGCTGTGCTGTTCGTCGCGGTTCGGCTGAGAAACCCAAGCTCCGAGGAAGTTCCAATGTACTGGTGGAGCAACGCCGCGGTGCCGCAGAACCCGGAAGTTCGGGTGGTCGCTCCTGCCAAAACCGCGTTCGCCACCAATAACGTCAACGGAATTTCCCGCGTGGATCCAACCCAGGAGCCAGGTGAGGCAGACGACGCGGGCACCGTCGACTGCACCTGGCCAAGTCGGAGTCCACGCTCCCGCGACTACTTTTTTGACCTTGCTGACGAGCAGCGCCGGTGGATCCTAAGTGCTGACCGTGACGGTGACGGTCTGGCAATGCTCTCTACTTCTCGGCTGCGAGGCCGCAAACTGTTTGTGTGGGGGCATGGCCGCGGCGGCCATCGCTGGCAGGAATGGCTGAGCCCTGAGGACGGCCAGTACACCGAGATTCAGGCTGGTCTCGCCCAAACTCAGTTCGAAAACCTTCGGATGCCAGCCGGCGCCGAATGGTCCTGGCTGGAGGCATACGGTAACGCCCGTGTCGACCCCGACGTCGCCCACGGAACGGACTGGAGCGCCGCAGTGGACCACTGCGAGGAGCGGATGGAATCACTGCTGAGCGAGTCCAGCCTGCAGGCAGCGCATTCGTCGATTCGGGGCCTGGCCGACCTGCCGATAGAAAGCGTGGTCAATCTCGGCACCGGGTGGGGTGCGCTGGAGTCGCAGCGCAGCCAAACCTCCGGTGACCCGTGGATTATGGAAGATGGCAGCCCCTTTTCCGCCGAGTCGATGACGATCGAGCACGCATCCTGGGTGGAACTGCTCGAGGGTGGCACGTTCAGCGGTTCTGACTCGTTCGTGTCCGGAGCCGACTGGGAGGCGCGTCTGGCTGCCCAGTTGGAGACCGATACGCCGCATCGCGCTGCGGCACTGTTTCATTTGGCTGTGATGAAGCACGCACGAGGCGATCGCGGCGGTGCGGAATCTGACTACCAGCGGGCGCTGGAGGTGGATGACATTCCGAGCACCACTGCCGCTCAGGTGCATCGGGGCCTGGCACTCCTGGCGTTTTCAAACGAAGCGATCCAGGGCGGTATTGACCACTACCTGGCCGCGTGGAAGCTCGCCAATGCTGCGCTGGGCGACACGGCAACGAGCTCGACCCTGGCCTCCGCAATCCTGGTGGAGGCTGTCGCCGCGTTCCTCAACGCTGACAAGCCGCGCGCCGCGCTTCGGCTTCTGTCCGACGCAAAGGCAACAGGCCAGCAGGGTAGACTCCGATTCCTGTACGCGCAGGCGTTGGCCCGCACCGGTCGCCCCGGTTCCGCTGCCCAACTTCTGCGGGAGGGAATCGAAATTCCGGACTTGCGCGAAGGCAGAAATTCACTCGCATCGCTCTGGGCAGACGTGTGCCCGGGCGAGCAGTTGCCGCGCGAGTACGAATTCGGTATGGGATAAATCGGAATATTGTCGTAATATGATCGATGAGCGTAGTTTTCGATCAACTTCAATCAGATCGGGTGTTCCTCTCAACATCTGAAAAGAGGAGGATTGCCCCATGGCCGACACAGAAACAACAGCATCGAGCGCGGCATCAGGTGCGCACATGGAGGAGGAGCTTCGCTCCCAGCCGGACGTGTGGGCGCACGCGATAGATCAGATTGACCGTTCCGCTCTTCCCGCTGCAGGAGCACGGATTGCCATCGTCGGGTGCGGAACCTCGTGGTTCATGGCGCAAAGCTATGCGACGCTGCGCGAGCAGGGCGGCCAGGGCGAAACGGATGCCTTCACGGCGTCCGAGCTGGTTCCGGTTCGCGACTACGACGCGATCATTGCACTCTCCCGATCCGGAACCACCACCGAGGTACTCGAACTGGTGGAGGGTCTTGGTGGCCGCACGCGCACGATCGGCATCGTCGCGGATGGGAAGACTCCGCTGGCTGACCTTGTCAATGACGTGATCGCGCTGCCGTTCGCCGATGAGAAGTCGGTCGTTCAAACTCGCTTCGCGACGACCGCGCTTGCCGTTTTGCGTGCTTCGCTCGGGCACGACCTTGGCGCAGCGATTGCCGATGCCCGCACTGCCATATCGTCCGAACTGGATGAGGCACTCGTCTCGGCAGAGCAGTACACCTTCCTCGGAACCGGCTTCTCGGTCGGGCTCGCCCACGAGGCTGCGCTGAAAATGCGCGAGGCATCCCAGTCCTGGACCGAGTCTTATCCGGCAAAGGAGTACCGCCACGGGCCGATCAGCATCGCGGCACCCGGCCGGGTGACCTGGATGTTTGGGCAACCGCCCACCGGGCTGGAAAAGGATGTTGCGGTGACCGGCGCCCGGTTCGAGCACAACACGCTCGACCCGATGGCTGAACTGGTTCGGGCACAACGCGTTGCGCTTGAGCGAGCCAGACGAGCCGGCCTCAACCCGGACATGCCGCGAAACCTCACGCGCTCGGTTATCCTCGAGCCGTGACACCACCCGCGCACAATGGTCACCCGACCCGTGTCGTGCAGACAAGTGCTGCCGCACCATCCCTGGGCGCGGGAGCAGAAGTGCTGGCATTCGATCTCGGCGGGACCGACACGAAAGCGGCGATCGTCGATGAGACGGGTCGACTACTCGAGGTCGTTCGGGTGCCATCCCCTCGCGATATGTCGCTGGACGCCAGGGCCACCTTTGCGGAACTTGTGCGATTAGGCGCCTACTTCCAGGACCACCATCCCGAAGTGACGCCCCGCGCAGTCGGTCTCATGGTGCCCGGCTATGTCGATGATGCAGCGGGCCTCGGCGTCTACTCCGAAAATTTGGGTTGGCGCAACGTGCAGTTCCGGGATCGCGCCGCCGACCTTCTTGGGCTTCCGGTCGCCTTCGGCCACGACGTGCGCGCGGCAGGCGTTGCCGAGTTTCGGCTGGGTGCTGCGGCACAATTCAGTGACGTCATGGTGATGACGATCGGCACTGGAATCGCTGGCGCCATTTTCATCCGCGGCGAGTTGTACACCGGCGGAGGTCTGGCCGGAGAGATTGGGCACTCGATTGTCGCTGAGGGGCCGGTGTGCGCGTGCGGCGGGAACGGCTGCCTTGAGGCGGTGGCCTCTGCCGGCGCGATCGCGCGACGATACAACGCGCTCACCGGATCGGATGTGCCGGGTGCGAAGCAGGTTCTTGAGCGCGTCAGTGCCGGAGACACCGCCGCCACACAGGTGTGGGAGAGCGCACTCGACGCACTCGCGCTCGGCCTGTCGCACACTGTTGCGCTACTCGCCCCGGAGGCGATTGTCCTCGGAGGTGGACTCACCGGTGCCGGCGACGCGCTCTTCGTGCCGCTTCGGAAGCGGTTGGATGCGCTGCTCACCTTCCACCGTCGCCCCCAGCTGATTCCAGCGACCATTGGCGCGAATGCCGGCGTTGTCGGGTCTGCACTTTCCGCACGCGACCTCGTGGAGGCGCTGGCGTCATGATCCTCACCGTCACACCGAATCCTGCCGTCGACATGACCTACCACGCGGGTGAAATAACGCTGGGGGCAAGCCATCGGGTTCCTGCAGCCCATTCGCGGGCCGGCGGGAAAGGTCTCAACGTTGCGCGGGTTTGCCACCAGCTCGGCCACAGCGTGTTCGCCCTCGCCACTGTTGGCGGGGACAGCGGTGCAGAATTCTCTCACGAGCTGGCGAGCAGCGGTGTGCAGCATCAACTGGTCCCGGTTTCCTCCGGGATGCGGCGCAGCATCGCCATTGTTGAGGCCGGAAGCGGGCGAACGACGGTGATCAACGAGGTTGGCAGCCCGCTCGATGAACACGAATGGGCGCGCCTCATCGAGGCCGTTCGTGGTCGCGCGACCGAGGCGAACTGTCTGGTCGGCGCAGGGAGTCTTCCCGGAGCAGCCGCGTCCGGAAGCACACCCACCGACCGTGAAACGCGCGACCACTTCTATGCTGAATGCGTTTCCATCGCCCATGCTGCTGGGATTCCCGCGATCATCGATGCAACGGGCAGGGCTCTCCTGCTTGCGGCTGAGGCCGGCGCCGACCTGCTGAAACCCAACCGGGATGAACTTGCCGATGCGACAGGGTTCGACGATCCGATCGCTGGGGCAGCGCACCTCCTTGACCTTGGCGCACAAGCCGTGATCGTGTCGCTTGGCGAGGAAGGCATGTTCGGTGTGAGTTCTGACGATCGCGCACCCTCCTATGCGCGACTTGCCACACCGCTCATCGGCAACCCGACGGGCGCAGGGGATGCCGCGGTTGCCGCGGCCGCGGTGTGCCTGGCTGCGGGGAATCGTGACCGCGAGGCCATCCTTCGATTGGCGACCGCCTGGTCCGCGGCGGCAGTACTCGCACCCGTTGCTGGTGATGTCGCCGGCGACCTTTCAGCGCTGGAGCACGCGGTGCAGCTGAGGCGTTAGCGGCACTAAACCGTTAGCGGCACAGAGGCGTTAGCGGCACCGAGGCGAAGGCTAACCCGGCAATTTTGGGTTCTGCTCCGCGACGATCACCTCGACAGAGGCGCGTTCGAGGTCACGAGCAAACTCTGCGTTGACCTGCGCATCCGTCACCAGCATGTCGATCCGATCCAGGGCGCAAATCCGCGCGAACGTTGACTTGCCAAGCTTCGACGAATCCGTGACCACGATCACCCGACCTGCGACTTTCGCAAGCTGGCGGCTAACCTCGGCCTCTCCGGGGTGAATCGTTGTGGCGCCGAACTCGGCGGTCAGGCCGTCCACGCCGAGAATGGCGGTGTCAAGCGTGAGCTTGTCGATCGTCTCACCGACGAGCGGGCCAACGAGTTCGTAGGATTGCCGCCGGGCTGTCCCGCCGGTGACCACAATCGTCACGTGCGGTCGCACCGACAATTCGAACGCGATATTGAGCGCATTGGTGACGACGGTCAGGCCCGGCTCGTCTCCATCGCCGATCAAGTGCTGGCTCCTGCCGAGAACGCGGGAAACCTCGCTTGTCGTTGTTCCGCCGTTGAGTCCGATGACGTCGCCAAAGTTCACGAGCGACGCCACCGCCTGGGCAATGGCGATCTTAGCGTCGGCATGCCGCGGAATCTTGTACTGGAGCGGAAGTTCGTAACCGCTGCCCATCGCCATCCCGCCACCGCGCGTTCTGGTGACGAGTCGTTGCTCTGCGAGAGAGTTCAGGTCACGCCTCGCGGTAGCCGGCGACACCCCCAACTCATCAACGATGTCCTGGATCGACACCGATCCGCGCACAATAACGAGTTCGAGCAGCGCGCTCAATCGCTGTTGCTGAGCCATCGAGAAGCCTCTCTGAGTTCCCGTGACTCAGACTGCCACAACCGCACACAGCCGCGCGACCTCATCGGCGATCGCATTACGGGCGGGGCCGAGGTATTTTCTCGGGTCAGTGGCTTCCGGGTGCTCGGCAAGGTAGTTCCGTACCGCTGAAGTGAATCCGACGTTCAATGCCGTGCCAATGTTGACCTTGCGGATGCCGGCCTGCACGGCGTCGCGAATCACAGCATCCGGCACCCCGGAGGAGCCGTGCAGCACAAGAGGAGCATCGAGCCGGGCGGCGATCCGCCCAATAAGTTCGATGTCGAGCGCCGCCTCCCGCGTGGTCATGGCGTGAGAACTTCCGACAGCAACGGCAAGACCGTCGACGCCCGTCGAATCGACAAAGCTGGACGCTTCATCAGGGTCGGTGCGAACCCCGGGCGCGTGAGCACCGTCCTTACCGCCGATTTCGCCAAGCTCCGCCTCAACCCACAGGTCGGTCAGGTGCGCCTGCGTCGTGAGGGCAGCAGTCAGCGAAACATTCTCCTCATAGGGCAGATGTGCCGCATCAATCATGATGGAACTGACACCGAGTTCCTTCGAATCCGCAATCCCCCACCGCGCAAGCTTCTCATCCTGGACATGATCAAGGTGGATGGCAACGGAAACCGTCGACGCCGCCGCGCGCTCCCTACAGACCATAACAAGGGGGCGCAGAGCGCCACCCCGGTAGCGCACAGCGTTCTCGCTCACCTGCAGGATCACGCCACAATGCGCCTGCTCGGCACCGTCGATGATGCCCTCAGCGTGCTCCATTGTGATCACGTTGAATGCGGGTACTGCCCCGTTTCTCACCTGTGCTGCGGAGACAAGGTCGAAAGTTCGCGCAAGAGGCATGGTTCGATCTTCGATGCAGACGGTGTGTACCGCAAGTCGGTTGGTCACGCTTTAGCCTGTCGCAGGGCGCGAGGCTAGACTTTAAGTCGTCGAACCGTCGCCGTTTCCACTGGGAGATTGGGGTCAACCTCATGACCGAAAGTGAACAACCTGTTGCAACGCCCGAAGTGGTGGACCGGACACGGTTTGACCAAGCGCTTGCCGAACAAACCACCGCAGAGAAGGAGTTGACCCGCTACAACGACAGGGTTTCTGCCAGTCGCCGACGGCTTCCCATGGTTGAAGTGGAGGATTACACGTTCACCAGTGCGAACGGCCCGGTGAAGCTGACGGAACTCTTTGGGGACGACTATCTGCTCGTCGTGCAACACGTGATGTTTGGTCCCGATTGGGACGAATGTTGCCCGAATTGTACCTGGGCGGTCGACAACCTGCCCGCCAACATGGATCGACTGGCCAATGAAGGCATCGCGTTCGCGATGGTCTCGCAGGCGCCGATCGAAAAACTTGAGAACTGGAGTTCGCAACGCGGATGGAACCACCGGTGGGTTTCCTCGGGTGACACCACGTACCACTACGACTGGGGGTGGACGCGAAAGAATGAGCATGGCGACGAAGGCCCACTCCCCGGCTACTCGTACTACCTGCTCAAGGATGGCAAGCCCTACCTGACCTATAAAACGACCGCTCGCGGCACTGAGGCGATTTATCCGGTGGCGCACATCATGGACCGCACCGTGTATGGACGCCAGGAGGACTGGGAAGATAGCCCCGACGGTTGGCCACAAGAGCCGACCTACGGTTGAATTCCCGTGCGCGTCAAACAGTGGATGTGACGGAATCAGGTCTCCCACGACCGGGCGCGCTCGCACTGCCGCCGCACGATCTCACCCGTTCGCTGTCTCAGAAGTTCGATACCGCTCGCCATTCGCACACACACCTTTCGGCCAGAAGGTGGCAACGCCCTTGGGGCAGAATGCGCCGTCCCCAGCCTGGAGGTTGACCGCTGCCCGGTCAACGAGTTCGCTATTGCCTGGGCGGTGGCGCTGAATGATGAGCTTCCAAGTTCGATCTGCGTTGGATACACGGGCCGAGTTGGCCCGCCGATGCACTAAATCAGGTTGTTTTTCGTGGCGAGACGACGGCGGCCGGATTGGGCTAAGCGTCAGCTATCCTGATCTTCGATCCGAACGGAGTGGACGTGACAATCCCGCAGACCGCTGTCATTCCAGCACCGGTGTTTCAGAGCAATGGCGATGGTTGTTTCACGCTCTCGCCGGCGAGCGCGATCGAAGCGTACGCGGATGCTGCCCCGGTTGGCGAGTACCTCGCAACACTGCTGAGGCCGGTCACCCGCCTCGCACTCCCCCTCGTTGGTGCGCACGACGGTGGCGACGGTGACATCGCACTCGCGATCGCGCCGGGTCATCCGGGCCAGGGCTACGAACTTGAGGTCACCGAGAGTGGCATCCGCCTTACCGCCAGCGAAGCTGCCGGCCTGTTCGCGGGCGTGCAGACCCTGCGCCAACTACTTCCACCGCTCACGTCGACGACAACGAAGTGGCGAATTCCGGCCACCCACATCACAGACCATCCGCGTTTCGCCTACCGCGGCGCGATGCTGGATGTCGCACGCAACTTCTTCGGCGTCGAGGACATCAAACGTTTTCTTGACCTGATCGCGCTGCTCAAGCTCAACGTGCTGCACCTGCACCTCACCGATGATCAGGGCTGGCGAATCCAGATCGAAGCCTGGCCGCGCCT
>JBDSZO010000202.1:0-5336 GCA_039925105.1 Terrimesophilobacter sp.
CCGATAAGGCCCGTGCTCGCAATCTGAAGTCCAGGGATCGTGCCCGTGAGGTTGAGTGCGAGAGTCAGGAAGAAGATCGTCATGATCAGGGGGGCAAACCGCTTGCCCTCTTGCTCGCCGAGGGTGTCGATGGCAATACCCTTACGCGCAAAATCGATGGCGAATTCCATTGCCACCTGGCCGCGCCCCGGAACAAGCTTGAGCTTCCGTGTGCCGAGCCAGAGCACGAGCACGAGCACGGTGACCGCAAGGAGTCGGATAATCAGTATGCGGTTCAGTTCAAACGGGGTGCCGGCAAAGAGGATGACCTGCGGGAAGAACTCGTTGATCGACGGGCCAACAAATCCGCCACCGGTGTCATCGGACGAGACAGCGGGGAGCACGGTAGTCAGAACTGAGGCGAGCAGGGTTTACTCCAGAATTGTGGTGCAACGCGCGGCGTCCACCATGGCGAGAATGCGTTTTACCCTATCAAGAATCCGATGCCGATTTCTCCATCGAATCCTCACTTTTACCGGGAAGTGCCACATCAACATAGGGCGTGCGGGTGAACTGGACCGCAAGAACGTCAATGATGAGCGTGCCAACAACAGCGATAAGGACAGTGACGAAGAAGATCATCGGTTCAAGCCAGTCCTGGGAACGCAGCCACAGTGCGACGACAATGAACAGGACCAACTTGACAATCCAGGTTCCGGTCACGATGCCGAAGAATGCGCCAACGTTGTCGTTCGACTTCGTCACCTTGCCAGCGACGAGGATACTCGCCGCGGTGAGGCCAAGGAATAGCGCTGAGCTGGAGGCCCCAACGACGGCGCTCAACACGCCGGAGCTTCCCGCAATCAGGTAGCCGATCACCGATCCGACGATGGCGATAATGGCGGCGAAAATTCCACCCAGGATGAGAACGCGCTTGAACAGTGGTGCAGAAGTCATCGTCGGTCCTTTTCCATGGCGTCCACTGCAGCAGACTTTGTGGTTTGCGGCACAAGCCGTTGGGTTTTTATTGGCTCCCCCTGACGAGCGTCTGACTCGTCAACGTGTGGCTCCTTCTTTCGAGCCAGAGGTGCGATGGTCAGCCAGGCGCAGCCAACAATTCCAACAGCCAGAAATACCAGAACCCAGACAACAGGGATAACCAGGAAGAGCAGAATCCCCACCGAAAGGACTGCCGTCCAGGCGTAAAAGATCAGAACAGACTGGAAATGGGTGTGCCCCATGTCCAGCAGCCGATGATGCAGGTGTTGGCGGTCCGCGGAGAACGGCGACTTGCCTGCGCGAAGTCGACGGGTGATGGCAAGTACAAAATCCAGGAGAGGCACCAGCAGGATCGCAACCGGCAACAGGATCGGGATGAAGGCTCCCGCAAGCAGTTTCCCGGACTCGATCGACCGTGGATCGATCTGCCCGGTCACCGAAATGGCGGAGGTCGCCATCAGCATCCCCAACAGCAGAGCACCGGCGTCACCCATGAACAGCTTGGCAGGATGCCAATTCAACGGCATGAAGCCGACGCAGGCCCCGATCAGAACAGCGGTGATGAGCGAAGCAAGGTTGAAGTAGGGGGTCTCGCCGACAACGCGCGCGAGCAGGTAGCTGTAGATGAAGAACACGCCATTGGCGATGATTGCGACACCCGCCACCAGTCCGTCAAGTCCGTCGATGAAGTTGACGGCGTTCATTACCAGAACGACCGCCCCGACGGTCAATACCAGCCCGAGCACGGGCGGCACAACCGTCACGCCACCGATGGGGAGGGTGACCAGTTGGACGCCCTGCCAGACGAGGAGTCCTGCCGCGATGATCTGCCCGGTCAGTTTGGTAAGCCAATCGAGGTCCCAAATGTCGTCGGCAACACCGATGAGCACGATGATGAGCGCGGCGCCGAGGATCGCGTAAACCTGGGCCGGGTTCTCGAAGACCAGGTGGAACCAGCTCACCTGACTGGCTACCGCGAACGCGACAAGTATGCCAATGAACATGGCAACGCCGCCAAGACGCGGTGTCGGCGTCACGTGGACGTCGCGCTCGCGGATCATCGGGTAGAGCCGAAACTTTGCGCTCAGTTTCCAGATCGCAAAGGACAAAGCTGCGGTCACGACCGCCGCAATGAGCGCGGCCATGATGTAGAAGATCACCGGATGACCTCCAGGATCGCCTCGTCCGGTATGGCGCCGTGCCGCACGATCTGCAACTCTTTCCCGATGAGCAACCCTGTCGCGTCGACAATCGTCGAACCGCGATCGTTCCCTTCCGTCACGCCGCTACCGACCGGTCCACCGTCCAGGTAGATCGCAACGCTCTCGCCGAGGGCTGCCTGTGCCTCCTGCGCTGTTGCCGCTGCTGGCTCGCCGGTCAGGTTTGCAGAGGAGACCGCAAGCGGGCCGGTCTCAGAAAGCAATTCGAGCGCGATTCCGTTGCTCGGCATTCGCAGAGCAACCGTGCCGTGTGTTTCGCCAAGGTCCCAGCTGAGGCTCTGCCGCGCGGGAACAATCACTGTCAAAGCGCCGGGCCAGAATGCCTTGACGAGCAAACGCACCTGGTCCGGAACTTCTTCTGCGAGCGCGTCCAGGGTTGGGATTCCCGGTATCAGTACCGGAGGCGGCGAGGTGCGCCCACGCCCTTTCGCGTCAAGCAGTCGTTGTACTGCAGCCGCATTGAAAGCATCGCAGCCGACGCCGTAGACGGTATCGGTCGGGAGTACGATGAGGTCTCCCGTGCCCAGCGCCTGGCGTGCGAGGCGCATGCCGGTGAGGAGATCGGTGGGATTCGAGCAGTCGTAGATTGTCGCCATGTCGCTTGCCATCCTACTTCGGGCAGACTGGAGAACCCGCGGCCAAGAAAGGCACAAAGTGGATCTGTACCTTTTCGACTTTGACGACACACTCTACGACTACGACTTCCGGATGCGATTGCCTGCGATCAGCCTGCTGACCGGCGCAAGCCAATACCATCTGGCGAAGACCTGGTGGGCTGAAGGCTATGAGCGGCGCGCGGAGGCTGGCGAATGGCCAACCAGTGCCGAATACCTTGATCAGTTCGAAAACGTCACCGGTGCGGCGCTGAGTCTTGAAGGCTGGCGCGAAACCCGCATGCTGGCGAGCACGCCCATCGCGGGATCCGTCGCGGCGCTTCGTCGTGCCGCAACACTGGGGGCAGTTGGTGTTCTCACCAACAACCCGTCACCGTTCGCTGAAAGCCTTGCCGTTCTCGCGCCGGATGTCGCTGTGATCCTCGGCGACAACCTTCTGGTGAGCAGCGACCTTGGCGTGCGAAAACCGGATGCCAAAATCTATCGGCTCGCACTCGAACGGTTCGGTGCGAATCCAGAGAACACCTTCTTCACCGATGACTCGCACGCCAACGTTGACGGCGCCCGTGCGGTCGGTGTGACCGCTTACCAAATCGAACGGGTCGACAGTGGCACCCAAACTCAGGCTCTTGACGCCGCCATCACGGCGTTCTCGCAGCGTTGACCGGAGCGTCGTCGACCGGAGCAGGGGTGACCGGAGCAGGGTTGACAGGCACGCGTTCGCTTGGCCGCTTTCGCACAACGCGGAAGTATGACCAGAACCCGATGGCGAACACGGCGAATCCGATGTATAGACCGAGCCAGGTAGCGAACGGCGTGGCGACCGTTCCCCAACTGGAAGGCAATGGCAAGAGGATCAGGAGGAACACGAACAACCCGAAAACGTAAGCTACCGCCCAGCCAATTCGACTCCAGGCGAACAGTTTCCCTCCATCGAGTACCGCCATCGGTAGCAGCACAATAGGCAACGATGCGAACCCTGCGACCGCCGCGGAACTGAGCGTTTCCAACACGAACACGCCGAAGAATCCGGAATTCGTGCCAAATACGGGTGTGAGGATGCTGAACGCAAGCCACGCGAAGATGCTGACCGCCGCGGCATACCCGAGGCCAATTCCGGTCAGCCTAGCTGTTCCCGCTTTGGTCAGGGTGATGCCGAGTGTGAGTCCAACGACGGCCCCGAACACCATGCCGGGCTCGAAGCCGGTCAGCCGAGAGAACAGCACCGCAGCCACAACTATCACCAGTGACCCGGTCCGAAAATCGACAAGCGGGCGCGCGGACGCGTTTGCCCGTCGAACAATCGCCGAGATCAGCAACCACGCGCACAGGCTGTCGACGAGGAACGACAGGGCCACAGAAGCCAGCAGGCGTAGGGATGCCAGGTTGAAACCGAATCCGGGGTCCACGAATGCTGAGATGACCGCAGCCGCCGTGACCCCGACGGTGATGACCAGTTTTCGGGAGGGGTGCCATCTCTCACCCCTGCGCCGTTTCAGACGCCGAGTGAGTGGATAGAGACGCGAAAGAATTCGGTCGTAGTTGTTCGAAATCGTCGAATTCAGCAGTTGCGCTGGATAGCCGACGATGAGCAGAAGGATGATTGCCAAGGCTGCCGTGGTCGCGACCGCGACCGCACTCAAATCAAGCTCCTGTGCGGTGGTAAGTGAACTCAGCACAGATGGTGCGTCGGGTGCATCAGCCAGGCCGGAGGGCTGCGTGCCAGCCGGGGCTGCCAGCAGGCGCAAGGGTTCCGCTAGAGCGGCCCTGGTTACCGGGGTGACAAGAGTGCCCGAGACGGATTGCACGACCGGATTGACAGTGTTTAGGTAGCACCCATCCACAAATGGCTTTCCTGCAAACGCGGTAGTGGATGTTGCCGTGCCGTCAAACCGAAGCGCTGTCGGAACGCTCCCCACCATCTCGACTTCCGCAACACGCAAGTCATAGTCGCTGGTCTGAAAGAAGTAGTCCTGTGCGAGAACCTGCCAGTCGGCGCTCGTGCAGGCATTCGTGTACTCGCGATGCGCGCGCAACCCTACTGCGGTGTAATTGAGCTCTTCTGTCGTCGTCTCGTTGGCCGGCTGCCCAATCGGGCCGAAAGTTCTGGTGAGAGTCATCCGGCAGCTCTTCTCACAGGAGGCGGCCTCGAACTCCCAATCCCGGTGGGTGCGCGTTCCAGGCGGTTTGGAAGGGTCGTCACTTGACGTCACGACCGTGTCGATTGCCCACCTGCCGGCGAGACTTGCCGCCGCAAGTACCGACTCCGAGCTGGTGTCGACCGGAGGCCGCCTGTCGCCGCCATCGAACGCCAGGTTGAGCGAGATCCACTCGTCGTTGAACTGTGCGTCGAGGGGGAAAATCGTCGGCGGCGATGCTTCACCTTGCGCTACAGCGAACTGTTGAAATGCACCGACTGCCACCGCAGTGCCGTCGGTCGGTGTTGCCGTAACCTCCCCGGCGAGCACGACAAGTTTGCACGAGGTTGCCGTGCTGCAGGTCAGCGAAAATATCGCATCGTCGG
>JBDSZO010000203.1:0-2904 GCA_039925105.1 Terrimesophilobacter sp.
AGGGCAAGAAATTGGGGTTGGATGCGGAGCGCGACCGGAACGCCGACCACCGTGCGGGTGACCTCGACGTCGCTGTTCATCGGCAACAGTGCGCGCGATCGACGCCACAGTCTGGCAACCCGTCGCCACCGGGGCTTCTGCGGTGGCGTTACGGCTTCCGCCGCCTGCGAGCCGGGTCCTTCCTCAGCAGGCATCCGGCGGTCTCCGTTCCACGGCTCACGAGCTTGACAACATCAGGACGCGACATTCAAGAGTAGGACTCTTCAGAACATTCGCGTTGGTAAGACCTATCCTTCGCGAAGTGGCGAAAGTCGAACCTGCAACAATTTGTCATCGCCCTCCCGCGGGCTCCCGCGCCCATCGGTGTTGTTGGTAAGCACCCAGAGGGACCCGTTCGGGCCGGGGATCGCGTCCCGAATCCGACCGAACTTGCCCTGGAACCAGGCCTCAGCTGTCATGGGTTGGCCCGGAAAAATCGCCCACAGGCGTTGCCCGCGCAATGCTGCCAGAAAGAGGGTGCCGCGAACGTAGGCGAGGCCGCTCGGGCTGGCCTCAGCGGTTGCCCACTGGTACACCGGGTCAACGAATCCGGGCTTGGTGCCGATGCCTTCCACCGTCGGCCAACCGTAGTTCTTGCCCGGTTCAATCCGGTTCAACTCGTCCCAGGTGTTTTGGCCGAACTCGGAAGCCCACAGCTGTCCGTTGTCATCCCAAGTCAAACCTTGAGGGTTGCGATGGCCGAGCGAGTAGACGAGGGAACCGGGAAAGGGATTGTCTGTCGGAACGGAGCCGTCGGGCTTCATGCGAAGGATCTTGCCATTGAGGGATTTCAGGTCCTGCGCTCGGGACGGCTGGCCGGCGTCTCCGACAGTCGCGTAGAGCATCCCGTCGGGGCCGAACGCTATTCGTCCGCCGTTGTGGTTCCCGGCCTTCGCGAGGCCGGTCAAAATTGGTTCTTCCGGACCAATCGTGTACTTTCCCGGTGCGCCGATCAGAAGCATCCGCACGATGCGGTTGTCGGATTCTGTGGTCAGGTACGCGAACAATGCGGTCCCGGAGTCTCCGGCGACGGCGAGGCCGAGGAGTCCCCCTTCGCCTCCGTGCCCAACATCAGTGACAACACCGACCTCACGCACTGTGCCGGAAGAGGTGTACTCAAGCACTTTGCCGGTGTCGCGTTCGCTGATCAGGCTCGAACCGCTCGATAGGTGCACGACGGACCACGGCGAGGTGAGGCCCGTCACGAGCACTGTCGGGTTGCCTACCGGTGCGACGGGTCCGTCGACGGGAAGCGTTGTCGCACTGGGAAGGGGCGGTCGACCGCTGGGTGTCGGTGTCGGCGCAACGCTGCATCCTGCAAGCACAACGGAGGCTGCCACTACCGTTGCACACACCCAAACTCCCCGTCGCATACCCTTCATCATTCAGGAGTTTGTGTGAAACGTGGGGATTGAGTTGTGAAAGTGGCTCACCATATCCCTCCAGCTTTCACTCCTGTCCCACCACCGCCTGAATCATGAAAGTTGCGGTGGGAGAGTTACGAACGGGTTCGGAAGATGCTCGCGGCCGGCAGCGGCGAGGCGACAGCGGTGTCGTCGGTGACGACCAGCGCGCCGGCGATCCAGTCCACCAATTCCCGACCGGTCACCACCTTCGCCGGATGCGGTCCACCCGCCAGTAGGCGCGGCATCCAGTCGAGGGGCAACTTCGACGGCGAAGCGGCAAGCACAACATTTCCGAACCGTCGCCCTTTGAGAATCTGCGGCTCAGCGAGTGCTGCGATGTTGCCGAGAACCGAACGCACCGTGGCGGCCTGACCACGAGCAAACGCAAGTCCAGGGCCGTCAGCAATGTTGACCAGCATGACCCCTGCTGGCGCTAGCAGGGGCAGCGCGCTGGTGTAAAACTCGGCGCTCGTGACATGGGCCGGCGTTCGCGCTCCGGCGAAAACATCCACGACCAGAAGATCGACGGCGCCAACCAATCCCGCGGGCAGGCGTCCGAGAGCATCGCGCGCGTCACCGTGCCGAACCCGGATGGAGGCGTGCTTCGACCACGGAATCGCCTCGCGAACCAGATCAACAAGGTCGCTCTCCAGTTCGATCACCTGCTGGCGGGATCCTGGTCTGGTCGCTTCAACGTAGCGGGGGAGTGTGAGCGCTCCAGCGCCGAGGTGCAGTGCGGTGATCGGCTCGCCGGGCATGCCGAGCTGGTCGATGACGTGACCCATCCGGTTCACGTATTCGAAGAACAGTTGCGTCGGGTCGTCCAGGTTGACGTGGGACTGCGGAGTGCCGTCGACCGTCAGCGTGTATGCCCCGGGCACCCAACGGTCTGGCTCGATGACGGCGCGGTACCCGCTTAGCTTCAACACTCTCGACGGGTTTTCTTTCACACCATGACACTGCCAGAATTGGCTCATGACCGCACCGAAGCGAGACATTCCTGCGGGAATGCGCGCGCAACTTGACTCCTCGTCGTTTCAAGGCCCGGCAACATTTGGGATGCGGCCCCTGCTCACGGAACCGGAGCAGTTGGATGAGTGGCAGCCGGATGTCGCCATCGTTGGCGCACCGTGGGACGACAACACCACGAACCGTCCGGGCGCCCGGTTCGGCCCTCGCGCGATGCGCGCGAACGCGTACGACCCCGGCACGTATCACCTCGACCTGCAGGTGGAGATGTTCGACCACCTCGAGGTGATCGACTACGGCGACGCCATCATGAGCCACGGCCTGTGGGAGCCGTCGAAGGCCGCCATCCACCAGCGGGTCTCTGAGATTGCCAGCCGGGGCATCATCCCGATCATTCTCGGTGGGGACCACTCGATCACCTGGCCGGCCGCGACCGCTGTGGCAGAACACCACGGGTTTGGCAATGTCGGCATGATCCACTTCGATGCAC
>JBDSZO010000204.1:0-4300 GCA_039925105.1 Terrimesophilobacter sp.
TGGATGCGGTCGACCTTGTCACTGACGACCAGTTGCTTCAGGCGATGGCGTTCGCGTTCGACCGACTGAAGATCGTGCTGGAGCCGTCCGGTGCGACCGGCCTGGCGTCGGTGATGTTCGGTGCGCGGCCGGAGCCCGCAACGCGGGTCGGAGTCATCCTCTCCGGAGGCAATGTCGGGCTTGCCCGGTTCCGGGAGCTGGTGGTGCCGCTCACGCGGGGCTAGCGTGCGGCCGTGACGGTTGTCTCGCGGTGCTATGTCTGGGGTTCCGATTCGGCCACCTTGGCACGTCGACGCCGAGCACTGTGGATTCCGTATTCGCGCCAGGTGAGAATGATGATGAAGATGTCGAATGCGGTGAGCAGAAGTAACGCCCAGGAGAAGGCGACAAACATTTGGTAGCTCTGGTAGGCGATGAAGATGAGCAGAAATGCGATCATCCACGGATACGCCCAGAGGTGGTCGCGCAGCACGGCCCAGACCAGAACAACTTTTACCGCACCGTGAAGGAGAAGGTAGATCGCTCCGAAAAGCGATGCTGCAACGTTGAGACTGCCTGTCCAGTGCAGGAGGGCGTTGGCGATCAAGTCGCGCGGGTCTTCGGAGAGTTCATGTTGGGTGAGAATTCGTGCGAACTGGCCGATCTGATCCGGAGTGACAACGAGAAGGAGCACACCACCAATCAGTTCAAGAAGGCCATCCAAGCCTTTGAGGACCAAACTGACGACGAATGTTCGATCCAGAAGCGTCGGCCGATATTCAGATTCAACCATCACTCTCCCTGCCTTTTACGAACGTTACCGTAGTCCGTGCGACAGGCTATGCCCGCTGCGGCGCACGCGAATTGGCCCGTCGAGAGGACACCCGAGCGGTCGATCCACGTGACCCGTCGAGCGATAAAATTGGGCATGACCCGATTTGGAATTGACGCCCAGGTGGCCATCCGCATTGCCACCGAGCAACTGCGGGTGCCAAACACGGACCAGCTCGTGGCACCGAATCGGCTCCGATCGGATGCCTTAAAGATCCTTTACTGTGCAGTTCGCAAGGGCACAATGCGCCAGGACGAGGCGCACAGAATCCTCGATGGGGTAACGACCACGCGCATTCGCCTGCTTGGGGACCGGGTTTCGCGTACCGAGGCGTGGAAGATTGCGGAGCACCTCGGCTGGGACGACACCGCGCAGGCAGAGTATGTTGCGGTCGCGAAGTTGCAGGCGGAGGTGTTCGTCACGCTCGACCTTGGGCTCGCGCGAAAAGTCGACGGGATCGTTCCCGTCGCCTCGTTCGACGCGGTCTTCGCGCAGCACCACTCGTGAGAACGGCAAGCGGCGCGGACCACAAGCGGCCGGCGCCGGCCTCCCTAACCGCGCTAGCGGCCCAGCTTGAGCACCGTCCAGGTCGCTCCGCCATCCTCGGTGCGGACGATTCCCCGCTCATCGGCTACGTAAACGCGATCACCGTCGACGGCGATCGCCTGCGGCATCCCAGTCACGGCACCGCCCTTTTTCCACGTGCCATCCCCGCCCTGTGACCAGAGTATTCCGCTGGTATCGATGCCGGCAAGTCGGCCGTCTTGGTTGCTCGCCACGAGAAACAGGCCCGGGGCGGTCGAATCGACTCGGAAGCTCGTGCCGTTGTCGTCGCTCACAGCGAGTCCGTCTTGAGTGGTGGCATAAAGCTGCTGACCGATGGCGCGGATATCGCGGGCAACCAGTTCGGCACCCTCGCTCCAGGTCTTGCCGCCGTCCAGGCTTCGCTGGATGGCCTGCTTGCTGGAGTCGATCCCGAAAACGTGCGCTTCGGCGCCTCCGCCAGTCATCACCGCGAGCGCGTGAAAGTCGGTTTCACCAGTGAGCGATACGTTGGTCCAGGACTCCCCGCCATCGTTGCTCGTGATGAGGCCGAGATTGGGTACGCCGAAGGTGTTCGGGAGGCTTGGGCTCGCGTGTCCAGACGCGTAGGCGATCCCGTTCTCAAAGGCGAAACCCATCAAGTCGAAGTTCAGGCCGCCGATCGGGCCGACGGCCGTTGTTTCGCCGTTCGAAGCAACGGTAAGCCTGTAGAGGCCTTCGTGGCTGGCAACGAGCAGGTCACCATCACTCACCTCGAGCTTGTGGATGTGTTGGAACGCTACGTCGGCCGCGCCGGGTGCAGTCACGGGTGCTGATGGCGCGCATCCGGAGAGGGTGAGCATTGCGGTGAGCGCGCTGGCAGTGAGCGCAAGTGTGCGGAGTTTCATCTTCATCTTTCTTGGTCAGCTGGCGGCGTGCGTCCTGGTGCGATGACTGGGCGGCGTGAAAAGTTGCGGGCTGGCCAGTAGGCGCAGGATCACGTCCGACTGATGGAGAGTGCGTGAAGTGATCGGGGTTCCGTAAGTGCTGCGGACGCCAGAAAGTCTGGGACGGACGCCACCCAAAGCTGGAGACGTTTCCGAGTTCGGATTGCGCGGATCGGCGCAACAAGGAGCACGGATGCCAGCAGGGCAAGGAGGCACATCATCGTCATCATCGAATGGTCGGGCGCACACGCAGGCTGCTGCGAATCTTTGACTTGCTCACCGGTCACCGCCTCGGCCCCAGCCTAAGCCACTGTCTCGGGCCGTCACTGGGCGCTGATTAAAAACGGGAGGAAGCGACGACCCTTCACACGAAACTGCCTAGTGTTAAAGGAACGGTGAAGGAGCCACCAAATGATGTTCGGATATGGATATGGCATGGGTTGGATGTGGCTGTGGGGGTTGCTAGCCCTTGCCGGGCTTGTGGTTTTGGTATTTGTCATCGTGCGGCTGGCTGCCGGCGGCGCCACACGGGATCACGCGCGCGACCCCGGCGCGACGGGAGCGCGGGTGGAAGGAAAGCGAATGCCACGCGAGATCCTCGACGAACGCTATGCCAAGGGTGAGCTGACGACCGAGGAGTACCAGGAACGACTCAGGGTGCTCGGCGACAACGGCTGATGCAACCCATCAGCCGCCGGAATGCTCTCCTGCTGGGCGGCTTAGGTGCTGCTGGCGTGCTCGTCGGCGGGACGGGTCTTGTCTCAGGGTGGACGTCGGGTCTGGACCCGATCACCGGCGGGGACTTTATTGAGCCACAAGCTTTACGCAGTTCCGGCGGAACTTTGCAGACTCGGCTTACTGCAGCAGCGGGACCGGTCGGTGTCGCTGGCCGGGATGCTACAGCGCTGTCCTACAACGGCGGGGTTCCCGGTCCGACCCTGTATCTGCGACCGGGAGATTTGCTTCAGGTAACTTTGGATAATCAGCTGAGCGAGACAACGAACCTGCACGTGCACGGACTGCACGTGTCACCTGAGGGCAACAGCGACAACGTGCTCCTCGCAATTGAGCCTGGCACCTCGTTCGACTATGAGTACCGGCTCCCGCAGAACCATCCACCCGGCGTGTACTGGTATCACCCACACCACCACGGCACGGTGGCCGAACAGGTGTTCTGCGGCCTGTACGGCGCCATCATCGTGGAGGACGAAAATGAAATTCCGGTCAGCCGGGAACGCATTCTCGTCATCTCAGACATCACGCTGGACGCTGCCGGGCAGATCCCTGCCGCCTCCGAGATGGACCGGATGATGGGCCGCGAGGGCGCGCTCGTGCTGGTCAATGGGCAGGCCCTCCCGAACCTGACAACCGAAGCGTCAGGTCGGGAGAGGTGGCGTGTCGTCAATGCGTGCGCGTCCCGATACCTGAAGCTTCGCCTCGACGACCAGGTCATGCAGTTGCTCGGAATCGATTCCGGCCGATTCGAGCGCCCCCTCGATGTGGAAGAAGTGGTGCTCGCTCCAGGGAATCGTGCGGACCTCCTCGTGACAATGATGACCGGAAGGTCGGTTCTGCGCGCGTTGCCGTTCGATCGAGGAGACGCAGGGATGATGGGCAGCAGTTCTGTTCCATTCTCGGGCGCTGATCTTCTCACTCTGGACGTCACAGCCGCGAGCACCACGATCGTCCCAGCGCCGATACCGGATCAGGTGGCGCAACGTGATCTACGAACCGAACCAATCACTGGCCGTCGGGAACTAACCTTCGCGATGGGCATGGGTATGGGTATGGGCGCCGGGATGATGAGCTTCACCGTCGACGGGAAACCTTTCGACCCGACCAGGGTGGACTCCCTTGTGCGAGCCGGTTCGATCGAGGAATGGACCCTGACCAACAGGTCGCCAATGGATCACCCCATCCATTTGCACGTCTGGCCCATGCAACTCATGGGCCAGTCTGGCCGGCAAGACGATCCTCCCCAGTGGCAGGATGTCGTCAACGTACCCGCGTTCAGCAGCGT
>JBDSZO010000205.1:0-8681 GCA_039925105.1 Terrimesophilobacter sp.
CCCAAAGATTTCGACAGGAGATATAAGACATGGCAGCACCAAAGTCGGCGGCTCGTAAGCCACGCCGCAAGGAGAAGAAGAACATCGCGGTGGGCCAGGCCCACATCAAGTCGACGTTCAACAACACCATCGTCACCATCACGGACCCCAGCGGTGCCGTGCTCGCGTGGTCGTCGTCCGGCGTCGTCGGTTTCAAGGGTTCGCGCAAGTCGACCCCGTACGCCGCACAGATGTCGGCCGAGTCCGCTGCGCGTCAAGCGCAGGAGCACGGTGTCAAGAAGGTGGATGTTTTCGTCAAGGGCCCAGGCTCAGGACGTGAGACAGCGATCCGTTCGCTTCAGGCTGCAGGGCTTGAAGTTGGCACCATCAACGATGTCACCCCGCAGGCGCACAACGGGTGCCGCCCACCGAAGCGCAGGCGCGTCTGACGCCGATGGCGTCTGACACGTCTGCGGGTTGAGGAGCTCGCCCTTCCGGCGCGCGTCTCGAAACCAGCAGCGTCGGGCCGATCTCGACAAGCTCGATCCGAGAAACGCCGACCAAACCAAATCAACAAATTTCCATTAGCAAGTCACAACTCAACAAACCGACCGGCCAGCCACCCGGTCGAACGCCTCAGTGTCATATAGCGGACACTTTGCCGAAAGGAATCAATAGTGCTCATTGCACAGCGTCCATCTCTGACCGAAGAGAACATCTCTGAGTTCCGTTCCCGCTTCGTGATTGAACCCCTCGAACCAGGCTTCGGTTACACCCTGGGAAACTCTCTTCGCCGCACCCTTCTGTCGTCCATTCCGGGCGCAGCGGTCACGAGCATCCGCATCGACGGTGTTCTGCACGAATTCAGCACGATTCCTGGCGTGAAGGAAGACGCCACCGAGATCATCCTGAACATCAAGGGTCTCGTTGTCTCCAGCGAGCACGACGAGCCGATCACCGCGTACCTGCGCAAGCAGGGTGCAGGCCAGGTCACCGCGGCAGATATTTCTGCTCCGGCTGGTGTTGAGATTCACAACCCGGAATTGGTGATCGCAACGCTCAACGACAAGGCTCGTTTCGAGCTGGAGTTGACCATCGAGCGTGGCCGTGGCTACGTCTCGGCGACCCAGAACCGCAGTGAGTTCAGCGAGGCTGGCCAGATTCCGATCGACTCGATTTACTCGCCCGTTCTCAAGGTCACCTACCGCGTCGAGGCGACTCGTGCCGGTGAGCGCACCGACTTCGACCGACTGGTCGTTGACGTTGAGACGAAGAGCGCGATCACCCCACGTGACGCGATCGCTTCAGCCGGTCGCACACTGACCGAATTGTTCGGTCTCGCCCGTGAACTGAACTCCGCGGCGGAAGGCATCGAGATTGGCCCAGCACCGGTTGACGCAGTTCTGTCGAGCGAGCTGAGCATGCCAATTGAGGACCTGGACCTTTCGGTCCGCAGCTACAACTGCCTCAAGCGTGAGGGCATCAACTCGGTAAGCGAGCTGGTTGCACTGTCTGAAACGCAGCTGATGAACATCCGCAACTTCGGCCAGAAGTCGGTCGATGAGGTCAAGGACAAGCTTGTCGAGATGGGCTTGTCGCTCAAGGACACGGTCCCCGGATTCGACGGCGCCCACTTTTACAGCGGGTACGACGACGAAGAAAGCAACTGAGCCGGCGACGGTATCAACCATTTTGATTCTGGAGAAAAAGAATAATGCCTAAGCCAACCAAGGGACCACGCCTCGGCGGTGGCCCCGCGCATGAGCGCTTGCTGCTTGCGAACCTCGCTGCTGCCCTGTTCACGCACAAGAGCATCAAGACGACCGAGACCAAGGCGAAGCGCCTTCGTCCGGTCGCTGAACGCCTGATCACATTCGCGAAGCGTGGTGACCTGCACTCGCGTCGGCGCGTTCTTGGCATCATCGGTGACAAGGGCGTTGTGCATGAGCTGTTCACCGAGATCGCTCCACTTGTCGCGGAGCGTGATGGCGGCTACACCCGAATCACCAAGCTCGGTTTCCGTAAGGGCGACAACGCGTCGATGGTTCAGATCGAACTTGTTCTTGAGCCGGTCAACGCCAAGCCGAAGGCGAAGTCGAGCACCAAATCAGACAAGCCAGCAAAGGTGGAACCAGCTGCTGAGGTCGAGGCCGACGCCGTTGAAGAGGCCCCAGTGGATGCTGTGGCGGAGGACGCTGTTGCGGAATCGGAGCCCGTCGACTCCGCCAACGTTGAGGGCGCAGAAGACGCTACAGAAGCTGGCGACGCTGCTGAGGACGCCAAGTAAATTTCCAATTGAGATTGAGTAAAGCCCCGCCGCTAACGGCGGGGCTTTACTCTTTAACGCATGGATTCTCACGTCCCGCTCAGTGCTCGAGTGCCGGAAACACCCGCACCGACCCTGCCCACCTCCCCGGAGGGCATCGACTGGCGTCCTATCACCGCTGCTGATTTCGATGACGTTTTCACCCTGGTGCGCCAGATGGAAGTGGTCGATCACCCGAACTTTGTCACTCCGCGCGAAGAGCTCGAAGAACAATTGGGTCGCTCCTATGTGTCACTCGACCTCGACTCACTGCTTGCTCGGGATGCCACCGGACGGGCGGTGGCCTTCGGGCTGAGCGTGTTGAGCCCCAGTCAGGACACGCTGGTGCGCACCTTCCTCGACGGCGGCGTGCGGCCGGATGCGCGGGGTCTAGGTATCGGGCGCCAGGTGCTCGCCTGGCAGGTGAAGAGGGGGGTACAACAGTTCTCCACCTCGGACAGCCTGCTGCCTGGCTGGCTTATGGTGTGGACAGATGAGCGGGCGAACGCGACGGTTCGCCTTGCCGAGCGATTCGACTTCCGCATCGCTCGATACTTTCTGGAGCTTCGCCGTGACCTTGCTGATCCCATCATCCCTCGCCCGCTGGACGGATTCGAGGTTGTGAACTTTGATCGTTCGATGACGGAGTCCGTCCGGCTGGCACGCAACGACTCCTTTCGGGACCACTGGGGCAGTCAACCGGTTGTGCAGGAGGACTGGATTTCATTCATCGACAGCGAGGTGTTTCGGCCGGATCTGTCGTTCGTTGCGCTTGCGCCGAACGGGGACATCGCTGGTTTCGTGCTCAGTGTCGTGAACGAGGAAGATTTTCCCGGTCAGGGATTCAGCTCCGCGTACCTGGATCTGGTGGGGGTTCCCCGTGCCTACCGCAGGCGTGGAGTCGCGCCGGCTCTGCTCACGCGGACGCTTCAGGCTGTCGCCGAAGCCGGACTCGACAAAGCAGTGCTCGACGTCGATTCCGACAATCCGTCTGGTGCGCTCGGGCTGTACACCGGTGTTGGCTTCGCGGAGTCCCACCGCAGCCTGCAACTCAACAGGGAGTTTTAGAGTCACGAACTTTAGCTGTATCCAGCCGTAAAACTGAAGTCACTCGGCTGTTGGGTGTTGCGTCGTTAAGCCAATCCGTCGCCCACTCCGCATTTTCGACTACTGGGTGGAACTCGACAATGTGGGTGTTGGCTCTACCCCTCGGGACTCAGCTCGCCGTAGCTAAGGTCTTGGAACGCTTTGGCGTCAATTTGCTCTGCACCGAGTAACTGATGGACAAGCGTCGCGAAGAGCCAGGCTTTGTAGTCGGGAATTGTCCAGCCCACCCCAACGAGTCCCCGAAACACCGCATGACCGAAAAGCACCACCAGGAGATCGGTGGCACGCTCGATGATCAGTCCGTCACGGAGTGCACCCAGCTCGGAGAGCCTGGACACAACTCGTCTCTGGCCCACGCGCCTCCGCTCGGCCACTCCCAGCCAGTACTGGTCGACATGGGGGTCCGCCGCTGCCGCGTGAACGGCGGGCCAGAGCGGAGCAGCTCGCTCATAGATTCCAGTGCCGTGTTCGACCGCCAATGCCAGAACCCGCTGCGCTGAGGAGGAGCTGAGTGTCTCGAGCATCCACGGCCGTTGTGACACTGGGCTCTGCTCGTCCTCGCCCCCGGCGCTGACTTCGACGACCTCGCAGAGCAGTTGTCCCTTTGTCCGGAACGTGTAGTAGACGGTCTGCACTGCGACACCGGCCTGGGTTGCGATCTGTTCCATCGTCGTTGCAGCGTATCCATGGTTGACGAAGAGATCGCGGGCACAGTCGATCATCCGGCGCCGCGTCTGTCTGGCTCGCTCGCTACGTGACGGCATCGGGGCCTTGACGGATTGCATGTGATCGAGTTTACTAGTGACATCACTAGTGATGCCACTAGTAAACCGGTTTTGGGAGTATCGATGATTCGAAACTCAGTGGTGATTAGGTGCTCTGCCGAGGAGGCGTTCGACTACCTGTCGGACCATCGCGCCGAACTCGAGTGGAACCCAAAGTGCGAGGTCATGGAGAAGCTCACGGACGGCCCAGTGGGCCTGGGCACCAGATACCGCGCGAAGTGGACGAGTAGTCCACAAGTCGAGCTAGAAACCGTTGCATACGACAGGCCCTTTAGCTGGACAATGCACAACGGTGGTCCGGTTGAAGTGACGCTCACTTGCCGTCTAGAGCCGGTGCCTGAAGGCACCCGACTCCACGCCGATTTCGAACCGCGCCCTCATGGCTGGTTCCGGTTGGTCTTCCCGATCTTCCTCCTGATGATTCGTCGTGAGGAACGTGACAACATGGGCCTCATTCGCGACGCGGTGCAACGGCGGATGGAGGAACGCAAGTGAGGCTGGCAGCAGGGCTCCTGTCCGTCCTCCTCGGGCTGGGATTCGGCCTCCCGTGCGTTTTCGCGATCCGGAACTTCGCGCGAACCGGTGAGGTGTGGACGTTCCTGGGGTACCCGACGTACGGGAACGGCCCGTTCGAGCGAATCGGGATCCAGACAAGCGTTCCGCTGCTCGTTGGATTCCTTGCAGTCTGCGCCGCCGAGGTTGTCGTCGGAGTGATGATCTTGGCGGGCACGCACTACGCATCGGTGGTGAGCTACGCCTTACTTCCGATCGAGTTCGTCTTCTGGATCGGCTTCGCGCTCCCATTCGGAGCACTCTTGGGTGTCGCGCGCACCGTCTTGCTGCTGATCGTCTGGGCCACCGCGATTCGCGGTACGTAGCACCGCAACTAAACCGAGACGTCCATGCCACTCAAAATAAGACATAGTGCGCCGAACAGGGGACGATGTTTCTTCACCCCAGATGTCGCGGTTCTCGCAGCCAGGTAACTCTAAAGCGGATGCGGGGCGAGCCCGTACTCTTTCGCGGTGAGCACGGGGGGCAGTTCGGCGAGGCGTTGCAAGGCATCCCGGACCGCGTTCACGTAAATCCGGGCGCCGGTCGGTCCCGGGTGAACCTGATCCTGCGCGAGCGTGGAAATGTAGGGCGCTATCGCGGCGTACCAGTTCGCCATTTCGACGTTTCGGTAGCGTTGGGAGAAGTTTGACAGTTCGGAGTTGACCGCGGGAGTCCAGCCCCGGGGAGCCTGAACGTTGATCACAACTATCTCGTGGCGTGTCCCGACGATCGAACGGATCTCGGTCAAAACGTTCGCCTCGATCGGTCCGTTCGTTCCAAGCCCGATCACCACGATCGGCCGGAGCGATCCATCTTCCATCATGCCTCGGATGATGTCGGGAGCCGACGCAAGTTGGCGTGAAACAATCGCATCGATACTGATCCCTGGGAATGCTGCCTGGAGCGCCGGTGCCGCTGCGAGCATAACAGAGTCACCGATGGCGGATATGCGGTCCCCGGTGGGCAGGGACGGGAGCGCCGTTGACGGCACGCTCTGGCCTGGCGCCTTCCCCGTCGCGGTCTGCTCTGGCGGAGAGATGGCGGCCCGCCCCGCCTCGATGATGGCCTGCGAGTCACTGGAGCCGGGGTCCCGGCTGATGGCGGTGCCGGATGCCACCCCGAGCCCGACCAGGAGAACGCTCGCGGCGATACCGGAAACGAGCCGCGGTACTGAGGTTCGCCATCCGCCGAACCACGCCGTAATGCTTACCCGGAAGCCGTTGCGGCGGATTGGTTGCTCGATGAAGTGGTAGGAGAGTGCGCTGGCGACGACCGTCACGCCGAACGCGATTCCGCCGAGTGCCCAGCCGCTGGCGCCGTCGCGCCCCCAGGTGGGCAGGAGGGCGACCACCAGCACAAACACCGGCCAGTGCCACAGGTAGAGGCCGTAGGAGCGCTCCCCGACCCACCTGAGGGGTTGCACGTCGAGCGCGGTGCCGAGAACGGAACCGGGCATCGTCGAGGCGGCGATCGCGACAACGGCGAGAATGGAGACCGCAAGCAAGCCATACGGGTACACCCAGGATGCGTCCTCCGGCATGAGCATCGCCGCAGCGATGAGGCCGCCGACGGCGATCATCCCGAGCGGCTGCAGCGACATGCGGATCCAACGCGGCCAGGCGGGGGCTGTCGCGGGCCAGTTCTGTGACACGAGGGCGAGAACTGCCCCGAGTGCGAGACCAAAACTGTGCGTGTCGGTGCCGTAATAGGCGCGAGTCGGGTCGCTGGCTGTGAGCGAGATGAGGGCCATTGCCAGGGCCGAGCCGGCGGCGAGGAGGCCAACAAATCCTATTTGGACGGCGCGGCCGATTCGGCCGGCACCAATTTTGTTGGCCCGGATGCGAACCACTAAGAGAAACAGAAGTACAAGCGGCCAGAGCAGGTAGAACTGTTCCTCAACGGCGAGCGACCAGAGGTTGCGGAATAGTTCAGGATTCGATTCGGTGAAGTAGCTGCGTTCTGCGGCAATCGATAGCCAGTTACTGCTGAAGGTTGTTGCCCCGAGAACCTGCCTCCCGAGTCCGACAAGAACGTTGCCGCTAGCGACGAGGGCGACAGCACAGGCGATAAGCAGGAGCAGCGCAAGCGCGGGCAGTAGACGCCGTGCCCTGCGCTGCCAGAAGTCCCTCAGGCGAATCCGTCCGTTTTTCTCGTACTCGCGCAAGAGCAGCGCAGTGATCAGGAACCCGCTGATGACGAAGAAGATGTCGACACCGAGATATCCGCCGGGCAGGAGTCCGGGGGTCAGATGGAACAGGATGACGACGAGGACGGCGAGCGCGCGCAATCCATCAAGACCCGCAAACCGTTTTGCGGGGGCTGCGGCACCTACCGGGGCTCTGGTGGTCGAAGTTTTCGGGGACATCTGGCTTCAAGGCTCTCCCGTCGAAGGCTGTCGGTCAACTTAGGTGCCGCAAGTTCACCAAACTCTGGGCCAACTAGACTCGGCCTGTGAACGCGGACGACCGCACGGCAGGGCCGGAATCGGCGGGGGATACTGCCGCGACGACACGCGTTCGTCTCGACATTGCCTATGACGGCACCGATTTCCACGGCTGGGGACGGCAACCGTCCCTGCGCACGGTTCAGGGCGAGCTGGAGTCAGCACTCGCACGAGTCTTCACGAGGGCTGGCGAGCCGCCGACACTCACGGTGGCCGGCAGAACCGATGCTGGCGTGCATGCGACCGGTCAGGTGGCCCACCTCGACTTGACCGAAACACAGTGTGCGAGCGTAAATCGGGCACGTCCATCGTCCCGGCATCCGCGCGGTGATCAGGAGGGCATCCCGTCGCTCGCGCGCCGATTGAATGGGATCGCCGGACTCGACACGGATGTCTACGTTCGCCGGTCAAGCGTCGCACCGCCCGGGTTCGACGCCCGGTTTTCGGCTGTCTGGCGGCGCTACGAGTACCGGGTGGCCGACACAGCATCCGAGCGCATCCCGGTGCATCGCAGACAAACGCTGTGGTATCCGCGCGAGCTTGACGTTGCCATCATGAACGAGGCCGCTGGCGCGCTATTAGGCCTTCACGATTGGGCGTCGTTTTGTAAGGCAAGGGACGATGCGACGAGCATCAGGACGCTTCAAGACTTCCGCTGGGCGCGGCTCGCGGATGGCGTGCTGTGTGCGAGCGTGCAGGCGGACGCGTTCTGCCACAGCATGGTGCGCGCGCTTGTCGGCGCGACGATTGCGGTGGGGGAGGGAGCACTGGAGGCTCGACGGCTGATCGAGATTCGTGAAGACCTTCAGAGGACAGCCGAGTTCAAAGTGGCCCCGGCGAAGGGGCTCACCATGACCGAGGTCGGTTATCCGGAAGACACCGAGCTGCGATCGCGGGCCGAAAAGACCAGAGCGCGACGCGAAACTCCGCCAACCATTAACTGAACGGACCGTGGATTCCTTACCCGTCCAATACGATGCACCACTAAGCACCCCTGCTCCTTGCAACACTTTCACTGCGTCAACTGGCACCCATCGACACATCGCTTTCCATGATTCGTTGTAGCCCCAGCGCCGTTACGCGGAGATGTTTATCTGACGAAGGATCAGGACAACGCAGAGCATAAAAATGAGTCACTCTGCGGCCTTGAAGTGTCGGTGCAACAAGCGCATACTGTGTCCACGCAGACCGAGCAAAGGAGCTCCGTCATGGCTAATAGTCGCACCGTTCTCCAAGACGTCGGGTCGAGTGGTAAAACGCTCGCAATCTTCGGGGATGGCTTCGCCGCAGGTGCTGATCAAACCACTTACAACAATTACGTGCGCGACGAGGTGATGCGCGACGTCTTCCTCCGCGACGCATTCAACGAAGACATTGCAGCGTGGAACATCGTGCGGGTCAACCTAGAGTCGAAAACCTCGGGCGCCAGCACACGCAACTGGAACCTGATGGGCACCCCCAAAGACCTCAGCGATGACACCTCCACCGAGAACATCGTGGACACCGC
>JBDSZO010000206.1:0-2583 GCA_039925105.1 Terrimesophilobacter sp.
GGTTCACGAAGCGCCAGCCAATGGAAGTATCAAACTGTTCGCCGGGCTTTGCGTACGGTTTTTCCGGCTTCGCCTGCACCCAGGGGGCACGCGTCATCGACTCAACACCGCCGGCCAGGATGAGGTCCGCCTCGCCCGCTTTGATCGCGTGCGCTGCCATGGTGACCGAGGCGAGACCGGATGCACACAGTTGGTTCACCGTGAGCCCCGGAATGTGGTCGGGGAAGCCGGCCAGAAGCGCGGCCATTCGTGCGACGTTCCGGTTGTCTTCGCCAGCCTGGTTGGCATCCCCGAAGTAGACGTGGTCGAGGTTGGCAGGGTCGACACCTGTGCGTTCGACCAGTTCTGCCATCACCAGTGCGGCGAGGTCGTCAGGACGTACAGTGGCGAGCACTCCCCCGTAGCGCCCCATGGGCGTGCGAACCCCGCCGACCAGGAAAGCTTCTGACATCTGGGGCCCCTCCATCGATTACACTTTCGGCCGACCTACTGAAAAACAGACTGACTGACCGTTCGTTCTGTCAAGAATGTCATGCCAGCCGAACCCGGTCAATCTCGCTCCCGCTAGCCGGAACCAACTACTACGTGAGGATTACCGGTTCGCCGAGCGGAGCGTCCGACATCTCGGCAGCGAGCCGGTTCGCCTCCTCGATAAGCGTCGCAACGATCTCGCTCTCCGGCACCGTCTTGATCACCTCACCCTTCACAAAAATCTGGCCCTTGCCATTTCCGGATGCCACGCCGAGGTCCGCCTCGCGCGCCTCGCCGGGCCCGTTGACAACGCACCCCATGACGGCAACCCGCAGCGGAACGCTCATCCCCTCAAGCCCTGCAGTCACCTCATCGGCGAGAGTGTAGACATCGACCTGCGCGCGCCCGCAACTCGGGCAGGAAACGATCTCCAGTTTGCGTTCGCGAAGGCCCAGCGACTGCAGGATCTGCAGCCCAACCTTGACCTCTTCGACCGGCGGTGCTGACAGGGACACCCGGATCGTGTCGCCGATGCCCTCGGACAGCAGAATGCCGAAAGCGGTCGCCGACTTGATGGTGCCCTGAAACGCGGGCCCCGCCTCGGTCACCCCGAGGTGCAGAGGCCAGTCGCCACGCTCAGCAAGTAGGCGATACGCCTTCACCATGGTCACCGGGTCGTTGTGTTTCACCGAAATCTTGACGTCGTGGAAGTCGTGCTCCTCAAACAGGCTCGCCTCCCACACGGCACTCTCCACGAGCGCTTCCGGCGTCGCCTTTCCGTACTTTTCCAGCAGGCTGGGTTCCAACGACCCCGCATTCACGCCGATCCGGATGCTCACCCCGGCAGCCTTCGCTGCCGCGGCAATCGCGCCGACCTGGTCATCGAATTTGCGAATATTGCCGGGGTTTACCCGCACCGCGCCAACGCCCGCATCGATCGCCGCGAACACGTACCGCGGCTGAAAGTGGATGTCGGCGATCACCGGAATCTGGCTCTTTTTCGCGATGATTGCCAACGCATCCGCATCGTCCTGGTGTGGAACGGCGACCCGCACAATGTCGCAGCCGGTCGCGGTCAATTCGGCGATCTGCTGCAGCGTGCCGTTGATGTCGGTGGTTTGGGTGGTCGTCATCGACTGCACGCTCACCGGGGCATCCCCGCCGACCAGAACTTTGCCCACCGCTATCTGACGGGTGACGCGACGCGGCGCCAAAACCGCCCTGGCGGAGGGCATTCCGAGATTTATCGCTGGCACCCGCCCAGTGTACTCAGCCGAGGTGGGCGTTCAGGGCTTCGTCGAAGGCATCTGGATGCTCCAGGTGCGGCGAGTGACCGCAGTCCTCAACAACGATCTCCCGATAGGTGCCGCCGGCGGCCGCGTACGCCTCGAACACCGCACGGGTCTGCGCGATCATCGGCTGCGCCGGGGCGACATCCTCGCCCGGCCATCCGGGAATGATGCCCAGTTGTCCAAGGTAGTTGAGGTCAAAAAATGAGGTGTCGGAGACGATCAGGTCGTCGACGCCATGAATCCAGGTGAGTTGCGGCTTGCGTTCGAGTTCGACGATCACGCTCGTGTTGCAGTAGATCGGTGCCATCGTGTTCAGGATGCCGGAGGTGCCGGGCGCAAACCCCGGCCAGTTCTCGCTCTCCACCGACGTGCCAGGGTACGCGCCGTCGCCGGTCTTGGTGGTGAGCATGGACTCCACCCAAATATCCTCAAGGTCGGACTCGAATCCCGGCTTCACGTAGGACCCTCGGTACACATTGCGTGGAGAGGTCTGCTCATCCGCACTGGTGTCGCCTGCGGCCAGGCGGGCGACGAAGTCCGGGTTTGCTCCGCCCGCTCCGCAGCCTGCGGCCTCGCTGCTCAGTAGACGCCCGTCCGCGCCGCCGGTGGCGCCGAAACCATACGGCGACACCGGAGCCTGCAACAGCGCGGAAGCAACCAGCTCGTTGTGATCGAGCATGAGCTGCTGCACGACCCCGCCACCCATCGACCAACCGACAAAGTGAGCGGAGGAGATGTCGAGCGCGCGCACAACGGCCGCAACATCATCCGAGTAGTCACGGAGCCCACGGGTGGCATCGACCGCGAGTTCTTCGCTGTC